>DAOVTM010000456.1 GCA_030633145.1 Desulfobulbaceae bacterium | reverse complement strand
GTCTTTTCTGTCTTGGCTTTGTTTCTGCCATGCACCACTAGATGCGCGCCCTGGCTTGCCAGGGCAGCCGCGGTGATTCTACCGATTCCGGCTGTGACTCCCGTTACCAGGCCTATCTTTCCTGTCATTGAGTTTGCTGAATCTTGGGTCATTTTCGGTCCTTCCTCCAAATTGGATCATTCTTGAAGTTGGCCTGGCTGAAGAGCAGGCGGAGGATGTTCGGGTGGGCCTTGGGGAAGAGGACCTTGATCAGCAGGATCAGACGGGTGCTGGCTTGATAAAGCTGAACAGCGAATTCCTGTCCCAGGCCAGATCCCCCTCCGGTGATGACAATGACCTTATCCCTGAAATCCTTCATCATTATTGCCTTATTTTGTAATAGTTATTAACAGATCCAAAGTACCCTGGATGATTATATCCTGCCGAGATCATTGAATAACTAAAAACAAACCCTCTGGGGGGTTATATCGAACTAAAGATCAGAGGATATCATTTTGCCCGATCTTGGTTATAGAGGAGTATTTTCTAAGGTGGGCCAGTTTGTTATTGTTAGGGAGGAACCGACAGCGAAGATATATTATGATCTCTTCTAAGGCTATTGGAGGATTCTATCTGCGGGGGAAAAGTCAAGAGAAGCCACAGCCAGATTACCTTTTAGAATGTTATAACCGCATCTTTCCGCTCTCTATGCCATTTGCTGGGGACAAGCTGATGGTTGTGAGCAGCCTCAGGAGCAATGTACTTGTCTTTGATCATTCCTGAGGCTGCTTTATTCTATTTTTTGGATTACCTGTCATCAAGGGCAGGAACAGAAAGGATCATCCTTCTCGGTAATGTAAGTACCTCCCGAGTCTGCACAGGCGCTTGACCCTAGATCCGCCTGGCAGGTAGGGCTGGGGGGCTGATCCTCCTTCGGAATTTCAGGGATTGTCAGACGAGGCAGACTGAAGACCGGGTCAGGGCAACCTTCCTTGAAGATCTCAAGGTTCTGGAGCGTGCCTGGAGTAGCTGGCTGCAGTGTGAACATGCAATACAACCGATCCTCAAAGCCCTGTTGATTGCAAAGGGAGGATTCCTGCCCACCCAGATTTCCGAGATAGGGCATGGTTCCATCCTCACCGATGCCTGGGACTGCCATGGGGAAGCGCAGATAGACTGGCAAGGACATAGTCTCGGGATTGATATTCAACATGCGTACAGAGATATCCAGTTCGGCAAAAGGATCACAGTCTGCTGTCTCATCAGACGGTTCGGGCGTCGGTGGAAGAGGAGGTGGAGGAGGTGCGTTTGGATCATATTCGATGGATCCAGGTTCACAATAGTTGCCTTGTTTTCTTGAGGTCCCAATTTGGTCAGTCGAACTATGGCAAACAGTATCTATACGATCTATCAGAGGACTTCCCCCCTGAATGGGGACATACGTGCCGTTGAAGCTCCCAATTTGAGGGATATTTTCAGTATCTAATATAATGCAAGTACCATCTGAGTCTACTCCATAAGTGATGGACGCATAATAGGTATCTGAAAACCACTGAGTACCCCCGGTAACTGTTATTGGACCGAAGGAACAATCTTCGTTTGTATTGAGTACGATCAGAACCTGACGCATGACTATAAGTTTTTTTGTATTTATTCCCCCGCCGCCTGACCGGGACCCATTTCCCCCGTCTGTGGCGGTATTATAGGCAACTGTGGTGTGTGTCAATGTCAGCTCAGAGTTATCCCCTACGTTGTATAATCCACCGCCCCGGTAGGCAGTATTGCCTGCCAGGGTGCTGTTATACACATATAGGTACCCTTCTTCCAGGTAGATACCTCCCCCTTCGGCGGAGGCGGTGTTGCCGCCTATTACAGATTTAATGAGTGAGATTGCCGCTCCGTTATGGATCCAGATCCCTCCGCCCGCATCCTGTGCTATGTTGTCTGAAAAGCTGCTCTGATCAATTCTTGCCTGGTGATTCAAAAATGTCGGGCTGACATAATTATTATCATCCAGTGGCAACCCAAATACCAGACCAGTCCCACGGTTAGCGGGGTTCATCTCGTTATTTGAGTTGAAGATATTCAGCTGATCCATGGAGATCAACCCTCCTCCATAGGTAGGAGTGTAATTGTCAATAAAGTCGGTCTCACGTATTGTCAGTTCTCCCATCAGGTGGCAGACTCCGCCGCCAAATCCGCTTATTGCATAGTTCTTACTGATTGAGCTGGAAAAGATTTTCGAACTTGAATGGATCTGGGCAGTAGTTTCCAGGTCGCCTGCTACAACATCCAATCCCGGGTAACCTCCCAGTTGAATAGCGCCGCAGCTGTCAGCCAAGTTGCGACTGACAAGGCCATCTTCCAGTTCCAGGTCAGAGTTTGCGGAAAATATAGCTCCGCCGTTCCCTGCAGCAATATTCATAAGGAAAATATCATTATCGCTGAGTAACTGGCTTGGTTCTCCAGCGGCAGATCTTTTTGTGTATACAGCTCCGCCATGTTCAGCCTGATTGGATTGGAACTCTGAAGAGTTGGTATGCACATCCGAATCTTCGATGAAGAGGGCGCCGCCGAGTCCCTCTGAGATATTCCAATTAAAAGTGCTTGAAGCAATAAAAGCACCATCACTTTCGCCCATTATGTACAGCCCGCCTCCATCCTCGAGGGCCCAGTTTTGGCTGAACTCAGAATTTTCAATGGTGATCCTACCACACCCATCGTACGTGATCTGTTTGACCGCATAAACCGCACCACCATGTCCCGCGGCAAAATTCTCAAGAAAGTAGGAGTTATTGATTAATAGACTGCTGTTAAAGCTGTAGATTGCTCCGCCGAGATTAGAGCCGGTGCTTAGAGTATATCCAGCCGAATTTTGCTGGAAGAGGGAATTCGCCATTATCCGGACCTTACCGAAATAACTGTAGATTGCGCCCCCTCTACCAACATCATCATTGCCTGACGAGTAGGCCAGGTTGTTGCGGAACTTGAC
>DAOVTM010000189.1 GCA_030633145.1 Desulfobulbaceae bacterium | reverse complement strand
CAGGCCTGTTTATCAATAGGACGATTCCCGGAACCGCATTTCGGTGAATGGACACAGGATGGGCAGCCGATATCGCAGGGACACTCCCTCACAACCCGCAGGGTCTGCTCCAGCAACGGCTCCATTCGAGAGAACCCCTTTCTCGTCAATCCCACCCCACCAGCATGGCCGTCATAGACAAAGACCGCAGCTCCTTGCAGCTGGTCATGCCAGGGATGGGAGATACCGCCAATATCATTACGGTCACAGAGAACCATCAGGGGCAGCATCCCGATGATGGCGTGTTCCATGGCATGGATACCGCCCATGAAATGTTCCAGTTCCTGTTCGCTCTGCTCCCGAATCCAGGCCGGAATCTCAATCCATAATCCCTCAGTCTCAAAGATATGGGGCGGCAAATCCAGGGGTACACGGCCAATGACCTTTTGGCTGCCAGTCAAAATTTTCCAGAAGCCGGTAATGGTCTCTGTGATCCGCAGCCTGCCAAAATGTACCCTGGTGCTGCCGCATTGAATCGTGTCAATGGTCTCCAGAATATCGGTCTGCTTGTTGGACTCAACCCGGGTGAAATAATGCGCCTTGATCGGGCTGGCGATTATCTCACGCCCCTCGATATCCAGGCTGTCAATATGATATGTGGCTGCCCGATGGAGATAAATTGCCCCCTGATGACACTCCTTAAAGGCACGAAAACCGTCAATCTCACCCAGGGGTTTTCGTCCCTTGCGGGCAAGGATGGTAAACCGGTTGCCCCCACCCCGCAGGCTAACCAGCCGCTGCGGATATTTGCGAGCCGCAAACCAGGTGTTGCCGCTTGCTGACTGGAGCAGTTGCCCTTCCATAGCCAGCTCTTCCAGCCAGGGGATGACCTCTTTGACCTCAAAGGAAGGATCATCTGCGGCCAGGGGAGCCTCTGCCGCCATACAGGTGAGGTGTGCCTTTTTGATGGACGGATTGTCCGGGTTAATCACCACCGGCTCCACCTCTCGCTCAAAAAAATCATCCGGATTGCGCATGAAATGCTGATCCAGGGCATCTTCATGGCCGATGAAGACCATCAAGGACTCCTTCCCCCCCCGCCCCACTCGTCCAGCACGCTGCCAGGTTGCCATCATGGAACCGGGAAAGCCAACCAGGATGCAGATATCCAGATTGCCAATATCTATCCCCAACTCCAGGGCAGAGGTGGAGATCACCCCCAGCAGGCTGCCGTCGGCCAGTTGTCCCTCAATAAGGCGACGTTCTTTGGGGAGAAAACCGGCTCGGTAAGAGGCAATACACCCTTTGCTGTCGCCCAACCTGCGCTCGGTCCAGATGGTAATAAGTTCAGTCATCTTACGAGACTGGGTATAGACTATGGTGCGCAATCCCCGATGAACAGCCGCCTGCAGAAGCATGGAGGCTGTAACCGCCGCTGAATCCAGGGGATTGAGCAGGGTAATTTGGCGGGGCGGCCTGGGTGCGCCTGACCTGGTAATCAGCTTGAGGGGTGCGTCAATCAGGTTTTCACCCAGCTCCAGAGGATTGCCGATAGTGGCGGAAGAGAGCAGGAAGCGAGGTTCACTGCCGTACAGCAGGCAAATTCGACGCAAACGGCGCATCAACCAGCTGACATGGGAGCCGAACACCCCCCGGTAGGTGTGTACCTCGTCCAGGATGATATGGGTAAGATTGGCAAAAAGATGACCCCAGTTGTCGTGGTAGGGCAGCATGGAGAGGTGGAGCATATCCGGATTAGTCACCAGAATAGCGGGCAGATTTTCCCGGATTTTTTTCCGCATGTAGGAGCTGGTGTCCCCGTCAAAGACTGCCGCAGGCTGACGAGAATGGTCAGCAAAATGGCTGGGCAGCAAGACAGCCATTTCGTCGATAGTCTTGACCTGATCTCTGGCCAGAGCCTTGAGCGGGAACAGGTACAGGGCTTTGGCAGCAGGGTTGGTGATTACCTCGGTAAATACCGGCAGGTTATAGATCAGGCTCTTGCCGCTGGCCGTGGGGGTGGCAACCAGGATATTATGGCCTGCCATGACAGCGGCAATGGCTTCCTGCTGATGGCAGTAGAGTTGCTGAATACCCATTTTTTCCAGCATGTCCCGCAGTTCTGGAAGCAGTTGCTCCAGAGCCGAGGCATCGGCAACGGTTGGTTCCAGCCCCCTGTGCGCCACCACCTGGGAAGCAAATTTGTCTGAGTTGCGCAGTGCGGAGCTGTATTCGCTGACAGAAGGGTACTCATCCATTCTCTCTATCCCCGTTCTGCAATGGTGCTTCCAGCACACCTACCCTGCTATTCTGCACTCTACGCATCTATATTTAATTTTTATGGTACCCATTCCTTGTTTGCAGTTTTCAATTTCCCCCATATCCAGTATCATATTTTTTCCGATAAAAAAACCTGTAACAACTCATTTAACAATAGCCGCAGGAAGTACCCAGTCTGTTTTCTGTCCTCTGGCTTCCGGAGTCTTTGTTTTGCTCCGCTTACCTGGTTTCTGATTATGCTCCTGGCAACCCTCGGCCCTGAAAACTCCCATGCCTGGCAGGCCGCAACCCGCTATGCCCCGGATGCGCACCTGCAACTGTATAACCACACCCGCAGTCTGCTGGATGCCTTTGCAAAAGATGACATTCAACAGGTCATCCTCCCCATCTATAACACCAGATCAGGTGAAAATAAACAGTATTTCCGTCTCTTCGATGAGATTAAACAGGGAGTCTGGATCGACAACATCGTCCTTCCGGCCAACCTCTCCCTGGGGGTATTTGCTCCTGACTGCAGCCAGAACGATCTGGATCTACTGGTAGCCAAACGATCAGTCTTTCGTCAATGTGAAGAGTATATCAGCGACACCTTTCCAGACATCGGATTGTTGAGCGTAAACGATATGGATCAGACCATCGCCCGTATCCGTACGGAAAAAGGCACCAATCACGGCATTATCGATACCGAGGAGATGCTCCTTGCGTACGGACTGCATGTCCTGGAACGGGAGGTTGCCCCCCATAACCGTACCCGTTACGCGGTGCTTGGCCGGGAACTGGCACAACCCACAGGCTACGATGCCACCGCCTTTATCACCAAACCCCTGGACGACCGGGTGGGGATGCTCAAGGATATCCTGGCCGAATTTGCCCGACGCGGCATCAACATCCTGGATATGCACTCGGAAAACGACATCAAGACCCAGAAACTGCAAATCTATATTGAAGCGGAAGGTCATATTAAAGATGAGGTGATGAGCAGAGCCATTGCCCATGTTGAAAAGCAGGTCATTGGTCGGGAAAAATCCATCCGTCTGCTGGGTAGTTTTCCCAGGGTGGATATGCGAACCAAGTATATTCGCTCCTTTGGCTTCATCGGCACCGGTGCCATGAGCAAATGGTTTGCCGACCGGCTGGAGAGTGAGGGGTATCAGATTTTTATGAGCGGACGCTCCACTGAACTGAGGCCGGAAACCATGATCGAAGAGGTTGACGTGGTGGTTGTCTGCGTACCCATCTCAGCAACTGCTGCCACTATTGCCGAATACGGTTCCTTCATTGATGAGGGCAAGGCCTTGATTTTACTGGCAGGCGAGTCTGAAACCACCTTGAATACCGCCCTGGAAACAACCAGCAGCGGGGTTGAGGTCATGCTCGTTCATAACCTGTGGGGTCCCCAGGCCGCAACCATGAAGGACAAGAATGCCATTGTGGTGCGCACCCCGCGCAGCGGCAGGTTCTGCAGCGAGTTTGAGGCATTTCTATACAAGCATGGTGCGGATATTTACCAGGATTCGGCAGACAAACACGACCTGCTGATGGGCATCGGCCAGAAACTGCCCACCGTCATCTCCGTTGCCCTGGCTATGACCCTGGAGGAAAACCAGATCACTGCCGACGATATTGCCAGCCACTGCACCCTGACCTCGCTCTATCCTATCCTGGCCATGGCTCGGGTTCACTCCCAGAACCCCCGCACCTATGCGGAAATCATGTCCACCTCCGGCGACAGTCGAAAAATTGTCCATGACTTTGCCGAGAATCTAAAAAAGGTAATTGCGGTGGCAGATAAGGCGGAAATTGAACAGCTCTGCACCTTGATCGACAAAAATGGTGCTCATTTGAGCAAACCGTTTCTCCAGGCTCGGATGAACCAGGCCAAGGCCGTGGATGAGGTACTTGGCCCGATGATTTGAGGGCGTAACCAGCTCCCTGAGCGAAACATGGTTGACCATGGTCTAGTTCGTGGTTAGTTTATTGACACTGTCATTTGAAAAATTCTATTGATATTATTTTTTTAACTTTATATATTCAGGAGTTACACCATGCTTGAAGCCGCACTTCGCTACCTTGAAAACAAACCAGCCTGCCCTCACTGCAAGGATCAGCTGACCCTCTGCCATGCGCCCCCCATGCACGTCGGCGACGGGTTGGGCTGGGGATCGGAATATCTCTTTATCTGCTTAAATAATGAATGTACCCTCTATGTCAATGGCTGGGATTTTGTTGATGTTCAATATGGTCATGTGGGTTCCTACCGCCACATGGAAATTCCGGGCAGTAAAGAAACCTACAACATGATGGTGGCGGGACAGAGTGCCTATACCGGCAGTATCGTGGACGTGGAAGCCTTAAAAAAACAAAACGCCAGATATCAGGCTGAGAAAGTGGCCACTGCCGCCCTTGACACCTGTCTTGAGGAGAACAATCTGGAACCGGTACTCGCCCTGCTCACAGACAACGCAGCCGCACCAGAAGGGCGTAAACGAGCAGCTGCACTGCTTGTACCTTTAAACGATATCAACTGTATAGAATCGTTACGCAACCAGGAGTACGGCAACAACCATATTGAGCAGGATATAAATATGGCCATTACTAAAATTCTGGCCGCCCATTTCCTGCGGGAATGCCCCTTTTGCGCAGAATTGATCAAGAGTCGAGCCAAGGTCTGCAAACATTGCCGGACAGAACTCAAATAAATTGCTGCTTAATTTCTTTGCTCTTTACCCTTGCATAAACTGTTTCAAGGGTGTATATATATCACCAACATGGTGAGCGTAGCTCAGCTGGTGGTAGCTCCGGGTTGTGGTCTCGGTGGTCGTGGGTTCGAGTCCCATCGCTCACCCCATGGAATTTTAAGGCGTTTCAGGCTTTTTGCTTGAAACGCCTTTTTTATTTCCGCTCCACCACATAATAACCCATATTTTTTTACTGCGTTGTGAAATTCACCAGCATAAAGGCAAGGTATGCAGTAAAGAAGGAAAAGCCGCAGTAAGCCTAAGCCGCTTGGTACTCATTGCCATTTATTTTTTATCTTCTCTTTATTCATCATGTCAAGTCTATAAGCATCATATTCAGGTATTCCCGGATAACATTTTACCCGCCATAGCGTATTCATGATCTACAATTCTTGCAATTCGGAAGAATCTGCGTAGGGGATTATCTCCCCTATACTTCTTTTTATCCAGATAGCTTCTCGGTGCGAAGCATGAAACGCATCTTTTTCCTGTGGAAATTTATCGTATATACGCCTGATTATCCTTTTTTCCTCTGGGGTCAATGGTTCTGCTTTTCGTTCATCGCTATGCAGGATATCTGGGGCAAGCTCAGTGTAATTGTTCAATTGCGAACCCATTGCTAATGCCGCATAGGTGGCACCGGTCATACTTCTACCAAGCTCCCTGTGCGCTGCCATATCGGCATACCACAAAAGCTTTGCACTGTATAACAGCTTGTCGCCATCCTTGAGTACATTATGGTGATAAAGCGTGTCAAATTCCATAAGAACCAACTTGATTCTTTCAATGGAAAATGGTCGATTCCCGGAAACAGTGATTTCTCGTTCATTAGGCCAGAATGCCTGACGTAGCAACTTGTCCATGCCCGGGGTTTGGACGATCCCGCCTTCCCACCTTTTGATACTGGCAATACCAACGCTCATGGCATCTGCAAGGGACTTTTGGGTCATGTCCAGTTCCTTGCGCTTGATCTTGATCTCCTGTCCGGTCATAAGACCTTTTTTTGCCCGGTAATGATCGGCTATTGCCCGTTGCATTGCTCCTGCCTGCTTGATGGATGCTGTTAGCAATCCACAGGTTTTACAGGCGTACTGAGTACCTTTACATGTTAAATCAATCCCACGAAAGGTCACCTGCTGCTCGTATTCCGTCAACTCCATGAAGCCGTGCCCGTTTGGGCAATTATGCATTTGTTCGTTCATTTTTATTGCCCTCCATTATTTACGATCTCTGTGCAAAGAGACAAGGTAAAAAGAACCTTCTACAATTGAAAATTTATAATATACAGCCCCATTCAGGGAAGGTGCTTCAACAACAAAGGCGAATAGATCAGCACCCTGCACAACTTGCTGGTAAGACTTCTGCGGCGGCCTGCCACCCGTATAGTTATCCTGGCTTGACCCGTCCAGAAGCTCCAGAAGTAAACATTCCAACTGCTCATCAATTAAATAGCCCAGCTCATCAGCATCAGCCAATATCACCGGCAAATTGAGAAGGTGGATATTTCCATTCTCAACTGCGGCCTTTGCTTGTTTTATTTTGCTGGAGAGTTCTTTGTGGGAAGGTCTGTTCATGACAACATTAATAGTATCAATTGATACCCTCTGTCAAGCTAAACATATTAATGTTTATCATTCTGCAGAGGTCAAACTGATAATTTTTGCTCAACTTGACTTTGTTTCCGGTAAGGTGATAATTCCGTTTCTAAAATCCAGATCTCCCCATTTCATGTTACTAATTTCAGGCTACCAACTTAAGGCGAGACAAACCGTAACTTCAAACAGATAATCTATCTCACTCCCTGGTTCCCATGCTCCAGGTAAGCGAACCTGCGAGACTCCGTCTGTGGGAACCTTGAATGACCACTCCAGCGGTCTCATCAGGACGCAGGATCGTCCGGGTTACGTTCCCACAGACGGAGTCTCGCAGGCTCGCTTACCTGGAGCGTAGGAACGAGAGTAGTGCGGAAATGTCTCGGCTAAAGTTGGTGCCGAATTGCTGCTTGATATAGGTGTTGTATCTTGAGGTGTTGGCTTTTTGCGTAGAAGGGAAAAGCCCGGCAATATATTCTTGTGCTATGGTGTCCAAGGTTATGTTGATACGCTCAAATTCTTCAAGTTCCTTTTTTTTGCATGAATTGCGTTTTTTTTCCTTCTCCAATATTTCTAACGAATTCCGACCGCAATTCAGATGCTTTTTGAGCGTTCATTAGTTCGCTACACCAACCAACAGATTCTGCGTGATATTTTCCGGTAATCTTGTTATAAAATCGTATGTAGAAATTTTTGTCAGACTTGCCGTGATAATTTCGGTTTTATGCTCTGAAAAATGGACTCCAGGCCTATTGGTTTTTTCCCGTTTCATAACTTAAGGGAGATGAAAAATTTAAATCATCCAAGCTGACTTGGGTTTGGTAAGGTTGGGCTTCGCTGTGTTCAGACCAACCTACGATATGACTACCTCATGTTTAATTGGATAGTTATATTTTTCCATCTCCCTAACTCCAATTCACCTCCATAATACCCACATACTTTTATGATGTTTAGGGTATTTTAAGAAAAAATAAAAAAGATTTATTGATGAAATATATTGTAACAACAAAAAAATATGATATAAAAAGCCGTTTAGGGAAAAATAAAGAAATGGCAAGAAAAAGAGTTCGAGTCCCATCGCTCACACCATGAAATATCAGGGCGTTTCAGGCTGATAACTTGAAACGCCTTTTTTTTTATGTTCTTTTTATGTG
>DAOVTM010000048.1 GCA_030633145.1 Desulfobulbaceae bacterium | reverse complement strand
CACCCAGACCTGCCTGGTTTCGGTGAGCATCATGGGGGCATTGCCGATTAATGGCCTGCGGGCTGCTCCCTGCTGTTTGAAAAAATCTACTCGTTCCACAATATTGAGTGAGTTATGAGTGATGTGTTGTGAGTTGTGAGAGTAACGGGATTTCAATCCTCATAACTCAAAACTCACTACTCATCACTCCTTTATTAAACGTGAATAGGGGCCACCAGCCTCCTTCATTGCCTCATGGGTTCCCCGTTCCACAACCTGCCCTTTTTCAAGGACAATAATCTCGTCACAGTCCCTGATGGTACTCAAACGATGGGCAACGATGATACAGGTACACCCTCTCCGTCGTATCTGTTCATCCACATAGCGTTCACTTTCCGTGTCCAAGGCACTGGTTGCCTCGTCCAGGATAAGGATGGACGGATTCACGGCCAGGGCTCGGGCAATTTCAAGACGCTGCTTCTGCCCCCCGCTAAAATTCTTTCCTCCTTCTGTGACCAGGCTCTCATAGCCGCCGGTTCTTGCCGCAATATCATTGTGGATGCCGGCATCCCGAGCCGCGCCAAGGAGATCCCTTTCCGTAACCGTGGTATCCCACATGGTAATATTATCACGAATAGTCCCGGAAAACATGGAAATATCCTGATCGACCATGGCCAGAGAGTTACTCATCAGGCCAGCTGGTATCTCTTCACGCGGCTTGCCGTCAAAGAGGATAGTTCCGTCCCATGCCTCATACAATCCTGCGACCACATTGGAAATAGTTGACTTGCCGGATCCGGAACTGCCCACCAGTGCCACTCGATCACCCGGTGCCAGAGAGAGATCAAATCCAGCAACCAGGGGAGCTGCCAGTGGGCTGTAGCCAAAGGTGAGATTCTTAATTTCAATGCGACCGGACAGCCGTGCCTGATCCGGTTCTTCCTCTGTTCCCCTGTTTCCGGCGACCTTATAGCCTAAGACATCATCAATCCTGGTCATGTCCCCTTCCAGCTGTTGAAACTCGCTGCCCAGGTTGACCATATCCTCCACCGGCATGAGAAAACTCTGCATCAGGCTTTGAAAGGCAACCAGCATCCCAATGGTCATGTCACCGTCCACGATACGAAAGGCACCTATTCCCAGCAACACGGCTGTATTAATACCAGCCAGCAGGGGAGGAACAGCCATCAACAGGGCATTCATGGCTCCCATGCGTTGCTCGGCGTTCACCACCTTGGCCTGATAGCCGCTCCATTTGGAAAAAAAATCAGACTCCAGCCCAGAAGCCTTGAGGGTCTCGATTAGCTGAAGACCGTCCATGGCAGTGCCGATGAATTTACCCTTATCCTGGAGGAGGCGCATGTTCTCATCCACCCGGCGCCGCCCCATATAGATAAGAAAGACAAAATTCAGGGCAGCAATACAGATCCCAACCAAGGTCATGACCAAGTCATACTGGATCATCAACAGGGCGTAAAAACCAATCAGCATCATATTGATGACCCCGGTGGCCAGTTCCCCGGATAACATCCTGGCAACGGTGTCATTGACCGCTACCCTGCTGCCAATGTCACCAGCAGACCGTTGGGAAAAAAAGGCTATGGGGAGTTGAAGAACATGCCAGAAAAAGCGGCTGGAGGTGACAAGGGATATTTTGGACTCCAGGCGAAGCAGACAGTGCTGCTGCAGACCGGTCAGGGATGCCCGGAACAGTGCGGTCAGCCCCAGGCCGATCAACAACGGTTTGATCCAACCCTCCATATTGCCGATCAGAACATTATCGACAAAAAGGCGGCTGAAAGTGGGAAGTATCAGGCCGGGTACCACCATGGCCAGGCCGGTTACGATTAGAAAGCTGAGGGGCCCAAAGGATCCAGACAGCCGGTTGACCAGGCCGCTGGTCAGGCTGGGCTTTCTGCCATCTTTCTTGAATTTCGGTCCAGGCTGAAAGGTCAGAACCACCCCGGTAAAGGCCTGGTCAAACTCCTCAACCGTTACCTTTCTCGGGCCATAGGCAGGATCGTTGAGAAAGACGTAATCACCGCGAAAGCCCTCCACCACGAGGAAATGATTAAAATTCCAGAACACGATCATGGGCAGGGGCATGTCCCGGAGCTTGTCAGGTTCGCACTTAAACCCCTTGACCTCCAGTCCGTAGCCACGTGCGGCCTTGAGGATATTACTGGCCTTACTGCCATCCCTGGAAACACCGCATTCTACCCGCAAGACCTCCAGGGGGCGGAAGCAACCGAAATAGCGTAGAATAATCCCCAGGGAGGCGGCACCGCACTCCACGGCCTCCATCTGGATAAGAGTGGGTGTTTTTACCTTGCCAGCCTGCCCGGAAGAATCCACCTCATCCCGCATTTCCGGGCGTACTATGATCTTAGGGGTTCTGACCCGCCCGGACCGCAACCGGGACAGCCACTTAATGGGATTGATCATCTGACAGATCCGTCACCTGTTTAAACAGCCTTTCTATTCCGGGCATGACAAAAAAGACAGGTCTCTTTCGTTTAATTGTAACAGAAGCGGTACACAGTGTGCCGGTGGTGAGCTGCAACGGCGGACCCTGGGATGAAGACCACTTGAAGCCGCTGGGAGTCTGATCCGGAATCAGATTAGCGCGGATAGCTACAGGTGCATTGCCCTGGGAAAACATTGTCACCAGTTCTTTATTATTGAGGATCTGCATCATTGATTTCTGCGAGGAGGGATAGGTAGAGACCTGGGTAACCATGCCGAGCATATATCCAAACTCCTCCCGCTTAACCGTGGAGGGTGATATCTGTACCAACATGTTATTTTTTACTTGTTTCCCATCCATGGGTGAAACATAGAGTACCAGTTCAAGATCCTGGACATCTTTACCCGCCTTTTCAAGAGTCATTAACTGGTCGCCGGGCTGAACCAAATCCCCTATCCCGGACTGAATGTCAACAACCCTGCCGGTAAAAGGGCTGATGATTTTAGAGAAGAGGTCAAGCCTCAACTCCATGCTGAAGATATCTCTTTTCATATCTTCAATTTGACTGTTCAGACGAAATTGCTCGGCCTCATCAATAAGTTCTTCTTCTACCGCCTCGGTAGTCAGCCTCAGAACATCCGTAACACACTGCTTGATATTTTTTTCTTCCACTTCCAGTTTTTTCCAGGTTGCAACCATCTTTTCCCTGGTTATCAAACCTCGCCTTGCCAGTTTTTCCTCTTCGCCGATCTGTTGAACAAGAGCACGGATGCGTCTTTCACTGGTGTCCACGTCATTTTTTAGGGAGTCGCGTTGTTGTATACGGGCAAACCACTCCGTGGTTCCCTCCCTGCTCTTCAACCGTCTGCGCAACCAGAATTGCCTTTCCAGCTCCTCCAGTTTTTTTCGAGCCAGGTTCAGTTCATCGACCAACTCGGCCTGATCAAGCCGTGCGACTATCTGTCCCTTGTCAATCAGCTCATCTTTCTCAATGTACAGGGTGGTGATCTGTCCCTTGTTTCCGGCAAGAATGGTTGCTACACCGCCACTTTTTATCAGCATGCCACGAGCCTCAACCTTAAAGGGAACCCTACCGAATATACCCCAGACAATCAGCATGATAATAATACCTATACAGGCAAGAAGGGCAATCCACTGCCTGGGGCTGGTCACCCTCATTGCCTGATCAAGCTGATCTGGCGATGAGAGTTGATCCAGGGCAGAATCTCTGAATATTGTCTTTTTTTTCACAGCAGCAGTACCTTGAACATATTTGTCACCTGAACAACTCACTCTTCTTGCGAATCTTCTGCCGAATACCTGTTCGCACCCACAAACAGATCCGCCTTACCTGTAAAACGCAGCATCAGCTCACTATACATATAATATAATATAAACATATTATGTGAATAACAAACTGAAAGCAAGCCCTATCATAAAAAATGTTCTCTCACAGGAAATCAGCATTCTTATATTATTATGCTTGCTCAAAACAGTTAATTTGCATAGTATTAACAGTGACGATTGTTGTTCTTCTCCCTGGAATCAACACCAAGAAAATATGAAAAAAATACTTGCCATCCTCTGCGGAGGTCTGTCAGAAGAGGCCTACCTTTCCAGACGATCTGGAGAGCTTATCTGTTCTGAACTCAATACTGGTACATACGAACTTTTCATCCTTGACTGGCAGCAGGACGGAACGGTTATTGAGTCGCAGTGCAACAAACCAACACTGACTGCCCGCACCCACAAGAGTATCCTGCACTGCTTTGCGGACTTTACCGGTGATGGTGTCATCAACCTGCTCCACGCTGAGACAGAAAACTGCGGGCAGATCCAGGGACTCCTGGAACTGGCGGATATTCCCTGTACCGGAAACGGCCTTACCCCTTCAGTGATTGGCATGGATAAGATTCTGACCAAACATTGTTTCAGGGATCTCGGCATCCCCACTCCAGGTGAACTTCACTTTCAGACAGGAGGAAAAGAGAGCTTTGAGGCCATCATCACCAAGCTGGAAAGCACTTCGCTGCACTATCCGTTGATGGCTAAACCGGTCAAGGGGGGATCCAGTATCGGCATCCACCATATCCCGGACAAAGATGCCCTGATGCAGTGCCTCGGAACATTACCTGAAGTACCCTACTTTCTCGAACAATTCATTTCCGGAGCGGATTATGGTGTCGGGGTTTTTGCCACCCATTCCCATCCGGATCCGGTCATCCTGCCCATTGCCCGCATCGATTTCCAGGGAACCTTTTTTGATGCCTCCATTAAATATGATGATACCTATCGGGTCACCTTCCCCACGGATACCAGCCCGAAACTGGCTGCTGCCATGCGTAAGGCAGCGTTAGAGGTACACCAGTTCATAGGCTTTAACGGCTTTTCCAGATGTGATTTTATTGTCCGGGACGATGATTTTTTTGGCCTGGAGGTCAACACCCACCCCGGTATGAGTTCGTACTCCATTATCCCCAACATGGTGCAACATGCGGGTCTCTCCCTGGGATCTTTTTTTACCCAGATGATTGATGACCTCCTGAACGAGTCTCGGGGATAATAATCCGACAGCAGGATGCTCAGTTCTATTCCGTACTCTATCAAAAAACCGGGTTATAATCAAAAAAGTGGTTGGTGGTCAGGTTGCGATAGGTTCGGGTTCCACTCCTGGCCACAAAGGAGTGGGTTACGGCTCCTGTTGCGGTGAAACGAACACCCTCAAGAAATTCACCGTCAGTAACACCAGTGGCGGCAAAGGAGACCTTGCGGGAACGGATCAGGTCTTCAACCCTGAACACCTTGTCAAATTTATTGATACCACGGGTCATGGCCGCCTGACGATCCGCATCATTATCATAGGATATCCTCCCTTCCATATAGCCACCCAGACAACTGATGGCAGCAGCCACCACTGTACCCTCTGGGGCATAGCCGTATCCCATGTAAATATCGGCTTTTTTGCCGTTGATGGCAGCCATACAACCGGATATTTCACCCTCTTCGATCAGCTTAATCCGTGCGCCGCAGCTTCTCACCGCCCGTATGAGCTGATGGTGGTGTTCCCGGTTCAGGATGCAGACGGTTACATTTTCAGTATATTTCCGCAGCACCCTGGCAACCCTCTTGACGTTAGCACTGGGCGGTTGATTAATGTCAATGACCTGGCCGACCTTTGGGCCGACAACTATTTTCGACATCCGCAGGTTGGGAACCGGCTGGATTGTGCCGTCCTCGGTGATGACGATATAGGAGGTGGCATTGTTGCGCCCGTCGGCAGCCGCATGCTGCGCCTCCAGGGCAACAACCATCATGTCCATATCCGGTCCTCCCTGACCGAGGGTCTTTGGCAGGGTGCAGATCTCATCGCGACTGCCGAAACGATCATTAATGATCCTGCCTTTGATCATCAAACGATCAAGGGTTTTAATCATTGCCTCCCTGGCCTGGTTCAGAATGTCATCATGATTGCCGAGTCCCTGAATTCTGGCAGCCGTGAGTGCCGCAATTTCAGTGGCACGGACAATTTCCATTCCATAGTTAATATTCATATAGGATCCAATGTCAACTCTTTAATCCGCTTTAACAGGGCATTACTCTGCAATTTTAACAGCTCAGCCTCAGCCGTATCTTTAATTTTCATGGGTTGCCTGAACTCATCAATTAACTCTATCTTCAGAGGGGCTGACTCCAGTTTTTGGGTAGCCTTCTGCATCTCCTCTGGAGTGGGCAAGATAATGCCAAACAACTGATACGGAGTATGAACAAGGGCGTGACCACGGTTGTAATAGGCAGCGGCAAAACCACCGTCCACATTGATTGCCACTCCGTCACTTGAGGCCATCTTTCCCTTGAGGTAGTCAACCGGAGTATGTCCGAAGACAACCCGTTTGATGCCAAATTCGTCCATCAGCTTCTGTTTAAAGGCATCGGTCTGCATGTTTGTCTTCCAGAACAGGGTTCTCTCGACGTGACTCTCCTCATCAAGAAGAAAGTAGCGTTCAAAGGTCTTCATGGCATGTTTGCCGAAAAACGGCGATTTTGCCCCACACCAGAGATAAAAGAACAGGGCCTGATCTTTCAGTTCCTGGGGTTGGTTATTGAGATATCTGGCTCCGACCCGTTCTATGGTTTCCTGGATAAAATCGAGCAGATTGCGTCCCCGTCTGCCCAGGAATTCTTCAAATTCGCCATCCTCTGTGGAGGGAATCAGGGCGTGAATATTGAGGCTGTTGTTGTGGATATGGTAGGTTTTGCCTTTTTTGAAAAAGAAACCAAGCAGCCTCTTGATCTTTTTATTATTGATAAACTGAGAGGTAAGGTCGTTTATGACCTCCTGTTCCTCCTCTGTGAGTTCAGTGGGATTATCATGGTCAATGGTTGGAAAATGAGAGTCGTTAAGCCCGGCAGTATCATTGTTTTTCAGCAGTACCGCCAACCGTTCAAGCCAGAGCCGTGACTCCATCTCATATTCAGGAAACTGCCTGATAGTCTGCTCTTCCAGTTTGAACTGGATAATGGCCAGAGCCTTTTCCATGCTTCTGCCCCTGTCGGTTTTTGCCTTGATCTTACCAGTAATCTTATCCACCGGATAGGTCTTTTCAGCAAAAGCGGCCAGTTTGGAGCTGTCAAAATCAAGCCGATTCATCAGCTCAAAATGATCATACCGACAGGTAATGCGCATGGCTTCGGCTACCAGGGAAGGATTTCCCGAAGCCGCTCCCATCCAGAGGATATCGTGGTTGCCGTAAACATAGTCAACCATGTCCCGGTAAAAGGCAGAAGAGAGGATGCGGATAATCTTATCCGGCTGGGCACCACGATCAAAAATATCACCGAGAACAATAATACGGTCAAGGAGTACCTGCCTGATGCTGTGGGCAAGATGGCTGATAAGTCGCTCTGAAAGCACCTTCTCCTCAAACACCTGATCCGGTACAGGAAGCCCGGAAAGCAGACGTTTTATGGTGTTGGCAAACTCGGGGGCAAAGACATTCCTGGTCCGCTGTCTGATATTATCCATCCGGTATTTGAGGATCTGAACCAGGCAGAAGATCACATCCTGGGTATCCATCAGGATCTGCTCTTCCTCAAAATACTGTTTTTTACGAATTATCTGAGTCAGATACTGAATTTTATCCGTACTAAAGGTATTGGGCAGAGCCTCACGGCAAGTTTGGTACAGCATCCCGAAACGACCGCGCAGGATGGCCATGAAACGATCCCCTTCACCATGGAGGTCACTGATCCAGAGGGTCACCGGAATATTGGAGTTCAACTCATTTTCAATCTGCAGCAACTGCTGAGCAAGTTTGTCAAGCTCACCGGTCTGGAGGCGGAAACTGTCTGCGGTCATCGTGTCCTCAAGTTGAATGTTGAAGATAAAGCGGATCTTTTTTCTGTTTGCAACCTGAAAGTTGCTTATATTATTCTACCCCCTGAGGGGTCTCTTCTACCAGACTTTTTATTCCTTTTCTTTGGCATCCTTCATATCGCAGGGGAAGTAGTTGTACAGGTAAACGCAGACTCAGACTCAGGAAATATCGTGCAAACAGGACTGTAGGGTGTGCTGTGCGCACCATTTCCGAGAACTGTCAGGGAATATTACGGCAATGGTGCTAACCGTCCATGGCAAAGGAGCAAAAAAATAATCAGTACTTCTCTTTAAGTCGTTCAAGTACAGATTTGCGTGTATTACGCACCTGATTTAGGATAATGACGTAGCCGTTCCCATTCTTCAAGTACCCGGCATAGTTATAGATCCCCTTCATGGTGCCGGACTTGGTGAGTACCCCATGCCGTTGCCGCAGCAGTTTACGATACGGTTGAAACGCCTCCAGCACATTGAGCATGGCTCTGACCGTGATCCGGTTCTCTCTGGACAGCCCTGCCCCTTCCCTATGGACAATTTCCGCTGCTGTCTTGTCCCCGAGCAGTTTGACCAGTTCAAGATGAACCGCCAGATCAGCCTTGGCCCAGGTTGCCGGATACCCGTACTTCTCGGCTCCGCAGGCAAGATAGACCAGATTAGTAATAAAGTTGGAGGAATACTTGAGAAAAGAGGAGGCCAGGTATTGAAGATTTTTTGTGTTATGATGTTCATAGACCAATTTCGCAGTATCCGGGGTCTGTTTAACAGCCCAGTCACCCTTGCCTGGAATACCTATTCTCTTCTGTAATCCCCTGAACAGTTCCGCAGTAAAGCGCGCCATCTGTTTGTTCGGTTCACACCCTTTGCACACATTTAAACGGTATTGGCCGGGGCGGTAATTACGAGCCAGTTCACGCATTATGGGCAAGGTCGGGGTCTGTTTTTCGTTTGAGCTGATAAAGCCTTTTTTGCTCACCCGCACCCCGACACTGTTGAAGTTGACCACGGTCGGCCCCACCGGTGCATCATAAGGGTTTGTGGACTCCTCACGTCCCGGCACCTGTTTTTCCAGGGCAAAGGAGGAGGTGTCTATATAGATTGCATTGATCCGCTCAACGCCCCGCGTTTGCAGCTCTTTCAGGACAAGGGCGACCTCTTCTGAAACCAGCAATGGATCACCAAACCCTTTAATATAGAGATTCTTTTTGCTGTCTGTATAAAACCTGGTCGTAAAGCGATAATCTCTGCCCAGGATGGAAAAGGCGGCCAGGGCAGTGGGGATTTTAAGGATACTGGCCGGGATATAGGGGGTGTCGAGATTACAGCTAACAAGGATCTTGCCGCTGCTGTTGCTGACCCCGTATCCGCCCTGCTGAATGAGGCTGGACATTTTCGGGCAGCCTGCAAGAACAGGCTGCCAGAAAATAAAGGGAAAAACCAGGATACCGCAGAACAGTATCCTGAAACCAACTAAATTTCGTGCTTGCAACGCTGTCAATCTATCTTGGGCAGGTTGGCCAGACTGGCCGCAATCTCATCCCTTGGATAGGCGTAATCGTGCAGCTCACCGTTGAAATAGGCATCATAAGCCGCCATATCAACCAGCCCATGCCCGGAAAAATTAAAGAGAATGGTCTTGGGATTATCCGGTTCTCTCATGGCCTCGATGATCGCCCCGCGAATAGCGTGGGTGGTCTCCGGGGCGGGGATGATGCCCTCGGTTCTGGCAAAGAGGACACCTGCCTCAAAACACTCCATCTGATGCACTGAGTAGGGCTGGATAATATCATCCCGAATCAGAGCCGAGATAATGGGAGACATACCGTGATAGCGCAGACCACCCGCATGGATGCCCGGAGGCATGAAGTCATGGCCCAAGGTGTGCATATAAATCAGAGGAGTCATGCCGGAGACATCACCTGAATCATAAGCCAGCTTACCCGCAGTCATGGAGGGGCAAGAGGCAGGCTCATACCCGGCAAAGGCTATTTTTTTCCCTTCGAGATAGTCGGGTACAAAGGCGGACATCAAACCGGCAAAGTTGGAACCACCGCCGCAGCAGCCCACTACCACGTCCGGGTACTCACCGGCAATCTCCATCTGCTTCTTAGCCTCCTGGCCGATAATGGACTGGTGCAGGATAACATGGTTGAGTACCGAACCCAGTGCATAGTTGGTATCATCCCTGCTGGCCGCATCTTCCAGTGCCTCGGAGATGGCAATACCCAGGGAACCCGGGGTATCCGGGGTCTTCTCAAGAACGGCCCGTCCAGTGGGTGTGTCCATGCTGGGACTGGCCACGATATCCGCACCAAAGGTGTGCATGATCGACTTGCGGTACGGTTTCTGGTCATAAGAACAGCGTACCATAAAGACCTTGCACTCCATTCCGAACTTGGAGGTGGCAAGGGCGAGGGCGGAACCCCACTGCCCGGCACCGGTCTCGGTGGAGAGCCGTTTCACCCCTTCCCGATTATTATAATAGGCCTGGGCAACCGCCGAGTTGGGTTTATGACTGCCCACCGGAGAGACCCCTTCATTTTTAAAGAAGATCTTGGCCTTGGTTCCCAGGGCTTCTTCCAGCTTATAGGCTCGAACCAGGGGAGAAGGTCGCCAGATCATATAGATCTCCATGACTTCCTCAGGGATCTTGATAAAACGGTCAGGACTCATCTCCTGTTCCAGCAGCCCCATGGGAAAGACCGCAGCCAGTTTTTCAAGAGCCATGGGTTCATTGGTTTCGGGATCCAGGGGTGGCAGCAGGCCGCCTGGGATATCAGGGCCAACATTATACCAGCTGGTGGGCATCTCATCATCACGCAGGACTATTTTTTTCATTATTTCTCCTTGGGAAACGCGCAGTTTCCCTAGCTCGACTCAGGTTAGTTTCATTGATACATATTTTTTAAAAAATTATTTCAGAAAATACTTACTGTAAAGCAACAAAAAACTCAACTGTTGTTTGATTTTTGTATATGAAACGCACTGGCTTGCAGATACTCTTCAGGGTCGCCAACAGAAAGTAAAAGGAGATACTTCTATTCAAGAAAATATATATCATCTATACATGACGCAGTAATCCTTGTAGAATGGATTAAACAATGAAACAATGAACTCTTAAAAAAAGCTGCAAACAGCAAAATGGAGCAAAAGCATGGACAGTTATTATGTGGCAATAAACGGACAACAGCAGGGACCGTATGCAAGTGATCAAATTAGCAATGGCCTGGCGCAGGGGGTATATACCAGCGAAACCATGGTCTGGACCCAGGGGATGAGCGACTGGCAGCCCATTTCTTCGGTTGCTGCGCTGCTGCAGACGGCACCGGCTCCCCCGCCCGCAAGCGGGGTCGGTGCCCATCAGATAGATTATGAAATTCTCGGTCATGAGATGCAGTTTGTAGAGATTGAACTTGATCCGGGGGAATCCGCAGTGGCCGAGGCAGGAGCCATGATGTACATGACCGACGGCATCCAGATGGAAACGGTGTTCGGCGACTCCAGTCACGGCTCGGAAAGCGGTGGATTCATGAACAATATGCTGGGAGCTGGAAAACGTCTCCTCACCGGTGAAAGCCTGTTTATGACTCTCTTCACCCACACCGGTCAGGGCAAGGCCCAGGTCGCCTTTGCCTCTCCCTATCCGGGCAAGATCATTCCCCTTGACCTGCGCCAGTACCAGAACAGGATCATCTGCCAGAAAGATGCCTTTCTCTGCGCTGCCAAAGGGGTTGCTATCGGCATTGCCTTTCAGAAAAAAATCGGGACTGCCCTGTTTGGGGGTGAAGGGTTTATCATGCAGCAGTTGGATGGTGACGGCATGACCTTTGTCCACGCCGGGGGAACCATTGTGGAAAAAGAACTGACTGCCGGACAAACGCTCCGAGTGGATACCGGCTGCCTGGTGGCTCTGACCCAGACCGTCAACTATGATATTGAGTTTGTAGGCGGGGTAAAGTCGGCAATATTCGGGGGCGAAGGATTCTTTTTCGCAACCCTGCAGGGACCAGGTCATGTCTGGCTCCAGTCCCTGCCCTTTTCCCGCCTGGCCGGGAAGATACATGAGGCTGCCCCTCAGACCGGTTCTGGCGGCAAGGGTGAAGGCTCGGTGCTTGGAGAATTAGGGAACCTTTTTCAACGCTGAGAGGGAAACTCAAAAACCTATAATTCTTCTTCAATAAAGCTCTGCATCTCCTGGCTGATGGAGAGGGCTTGGGTCAATTCATCCAGCCAGTTCCGCTCCGCCTCGGTATCAATGACCAGGGTGGCAACGGCTAAAGAATACATGGTCTGGGCTACGCTGGGATCGTTGATTCCATCGCAGAGTTGGGCAATGGATTGGGGTGTGTGCAGTTCCCGGAGGAGAAACGCCTTTTCTTCACTGTCCAGTTCCTGTCCCTGGAGTTGCTGCAGGATCTGGGTCTCTTCTTCCTGATCCAGATCCCCGTCTGCCCAGGCTGCAGCAATCATCACCTGAATGAGTCGTACTGCCAGGGCGTTGATATCTGCCGCATTGCCGGGTTGCTCTTCCTGCGGGGACGGCGGGCTGATTGGCTGTTGCGGCTCCACCTCTACCGGTTGCTGAACCCTGTTTCCAGGCAAGGGCGGCGGCGCAGCCTGACCAGTGCCTGTCTTGGCTGGAAATGTTGGCGTTGCGGGTGGCTGCATTCCGGGTGCGGCAGGGGAACTATTCTGACTCCCCTTATATATTGTAAAGGCTCCAACCCCCAGGGCAACGGCAGCCATCAGCCCTTTGCCGGAGGTGAGGCTGGACACCAGTGAATCGCTCACTGTTTTTGCCTTACGCTCATTTGGATGTTCCTGATATTTTTGATACTTTTGACTTTTTTTCTTATATTTTTTCTCTTTTTTGTACTTTTTCTTCTGCTTCTTTGTATATTTCTTGATATGTTTGCCGCCGAGTTCATCCGGCACAGAACCAGCCATCTCTGATATTACTTTGCTTAACAATTTTTCTGCGTTGAACATGGGTAACTCCTGTCATGTTTTCAATGAAAATACGTCTTCCTGCACCTGTATTCAGAACGTTTTTCGTATAAATAAAAGTTCTCTCTTGTAGAATAGGCGATTATCTGGAAAATTAAAGAAAAAATGGCTACCAACTTTAGCCGGGACATTTTTTAACCTTCTCTCGTTCCTACGCTCCAGGTAAGCGAGCCTGCGAGACTCCGTCTGTGGGAACGGAAACTGACGCTCCAGGTAAGCGAGCTCGAAGTCTGCGCTTATCTGAAACTTTTTACAATGCAACACTTGTTGGTGCGCACAGCGCACCCTACAGGTAAACGAAGACTCCGAAAACATCATGGAAACAGAAGCGTAGGGTGCGATGTGCGCACCATTACCGTGGCATTATTAGAGAAAAGATCAATTTGACCGTCGTCCTTTCATTCCACAACAATTACCTCAATCTCACTGCCATCGGTCAACAGAAGATACGATTGCAGTTTAGGTAAACTTTTGATATTGTCAAGGCATAAATACTCTTTAATCTGCTTGATTCCTTTTGCTTTTTTATCAGCTAAACCCTTTTTTCCAGCCTTCTTCTTGCTGTATTTCAGTTCAAAAAGGAATTGATAGTTGACCTTGAACGGATTTCGTTCCAACAATAAAATATCCGGGTAGCGGTTGTTTATTTCCGGTTCACTTTCAATAAAATATACATCAGACTGATACAACAGGGTCAGGATGACGGCTTTGATGTGCTTTTCATCCATGTTCATGAAGTCCCGATTGGAAAACAGGGCAAGTGCTTTGTTGATTTCTTCCAGTAGCGGCTTGATGTTGTTGTGCAGGGCAAGTTGTCTTACCGCCTCTGTCAGGCGGCTATTATCCATGGTAATCTGGCTACGCTGTTCGATTTCTACCTTAAAATATTCGTAATAGAGTTTTTGAATGACATAATTGGGTATCGTATAACGTACTTCGTTCAAGACCATTCCACTTATAGTTACAAAGCCCATGTACAAAAGCAGGCTGATAAAATCGTCCTGATTAAAGTCTTTGTCGATATCAAGTTTCCGGCTGTGAAGACCGATAATCTCTCCGTTGGTGATCAATTCCTCAAGTGTCTCGAAATTCTTTTCGCTGTCACCAATTGCAAAAAGCTGCATGACCTTTCTGTAATCAGAGACAATATTGGTATCAAGCATCTGTTCTGGATATTGACAACTTTCCATGTCAAAATTTTTCACGAAATACAGCACCATATCGGAGTTAAACAAACGCTCTTTGGTACGGACATTAAAACGATAGCCATTATACCACTTACTCATCTCCAGCATCAGTTCCCGCTGATTAAGGTCACAGATGTCAACCAAAGGCTGCATAACAGCTTCTGTTTCCTGACGGGTAAAACCAATGGCTTCATTAAAGTTCCGATGATGGGTAATATTGTCAACAATGTTG
>DAOVTM010000109.1 GCA_030633145.1 Desulfobulbaceae bacterium | reverse complement strand
GAGTTCACCGATAATGCGCTGGACGAGTGGGATGACAACGATTTCATGGGATACGGTCTTGTAATGTCTTTCAAGATTGGAGATGCCATGACCCTGAAAACCAACTTCCGTTATCATGACGATGCGCGTGCATGGAATGCGGTTACAAGTGACGTAAGCCTGCAGCGAACAGACAATGTTGAAGGTGGTTCAGCTGAAATTTATACACTTTCAGATATTCCCACTGGTGAGCTGGTTTCCAGTAAAGATCGTTCCGGTTACCTCGGTTCTATTCGCCTGAACGGAAAAGCGGGTATTGTAGGGTATGAGGCTGAATTCGCCATGAAGGAATCTGGTGTGCAGGGTTCCATAGACGATGCCATGGGAGCTTATGCTCAGGTATCCATGGATCTTGGTGCCTTTACCCCTGCATTTATGGTTGGGCAGACTTGGGATGGTTACATGGCTGATGACGATTTTGGTTTCATCATGATTGGTTCGGCTGATGCTATTACAAAAGTGGCTCAGGTTGGTATCAAAAACGGTGATGCCTTCTGGGTCGCATTCATGGCAAAATTCAAGGTCAGCGATCAGTTCAAACTTGCTGCCAATGTTGCCTGGTTTAACTATGACAGTGAAGCCGTTGATCGTCTTGCCGATGCCCTTGAGGTTTCTGGTTCCGCAACCTACGTTATCTCTGAAGGCGCAGACTTGACCTATAGACTGGGTTATCTGTCTCCCTCCATCGATGGACGTGCCAATGCAACCGGTATCTCCGACGAGTCATATTTTGGACAGTACCTGCGTATGGCAATCAAGTTCTAAGCATGAATTGACTTGAGTTACGCTTGCAGTATTTAAAGCGAATCCTGCTTGCAGGATTCGCTTTTTTAATTTTTATTCATCCGATGATAGAGGTATTGCTTGTAAATGAAGCAATCGATATACATAGAAACTACCATATTCAGCTACTTAACATCTCGGCCAAGCAAGAATCTTGTAGCTGCAGCGTGGCAACAACTTACATCAGATTGGTGGGATCATCAGAGAGTTAAGTTTGAATTATTTATCTCTGAGCTGGTTGTCGCTGAAGCTGAACGTGGTGATCCCGTTGCTGCAAAAAGAAGACTTGAACAACTTCTAAAAATCCCTCAACTTTCAATAACAAAAGAGACAATCTCATTTGCTGAAAAACTGGTAGAAAATGGTGCAATGCCTCTAAAAGCTGCTGACGACGCAATGCATATTTCTGTTGCCGCAATACATGGTGTCGATTTCCTTCTTACCTGGAACTGTCGCCACATTGACAATGCGAAAACTAAACCATTAATCAGAAGGGTCTGCGAAGATTTTGGTCATTCCTATCCGGAAATTTGCACACCACAGGAACTTATGGGAGAGGCAAACAATGAATGATGAGATTATCCAAGAAATCTGGCAAATAAAAGATACTATAGCCAAAGAAGTTAATTACAATATTAAGTCCCTGGGTACTTTATTACACGAACGACAGTACACAGGAAATAGACAAATTGTCGATTTATCAGCCCAACACAAAGCATTAAAAAAAAATACCAGCAATGTCTCCCAAACAAATTGCTTAAAGCTGTCTCCACGAGACGACAACTTTATACTTGATAATGAAAAAAAACTATACCGCTCTATAAAGTGAAGCAACTAAGACACGTCTTGAACCCATGCAACCCCATAATCGCATCCTCCTCTTGGTTGCCGCCAGTGTATTCATGTCCACCCTGGACAGCTCCATGCTCAACGTGGCTCTGCCCAGCATCATGGAGTCATTCAACTCTCCCCTGGCCCTGAGCGAATGGGTCATTATTATTTACCTGCTCACCATCACTGTCCTGCTCCTCTTCTGGGGACACCTCTCAAACAGATACGGACGAGGGAGAATATATAACCTTGGGGTTCTCATCTTTACAATCGGCACCCTGCTCTGCTGTCTGGCCAGTTCCATTACCATCCTGATACTGTTCCGCTTTATCCAGGGAGTGGGTGCCTCAATGATGATGTCCATGGGCCCTGCCCTGATCAGCTCGGTCTTTCCACGTGCGCAACTGGGCAGAGGGCTGGGGCAGATAGGGATAGCCACTTCGCTGGGATTGTTATCAGGACCGGTCATCAGCGGTCTGCTCATCCACTGGCTGCACTGGCGTTTTATCTTTCTGATTACGGTACCGGTATCAGTTATCGTCTATCTGCTGGGTCGAAACACCCCTGCCATTACAGGGGAACCACAACATAATCGGACAGCGGTTCCCCCCTTTGACAGAACCGGCGGCCTGCTCTGGTTTGCGGCAATCACCCTCAGTCTGCTGGTTGCCACCCATGCCACGGCTCTTTGCTGCGCAGGACATCCCCAGTATTGGCTGCTGACTATGGGCTGCCTGTCGGCAATTTCTGCCTGGGTACTTCTTATCTTCCACGAATCCCGGACAGCGTACCCTCTCCTGCCCCTGGATCTGTTTGGCAAACGATTCTTTTCCATGGGCCTGCTCAGTGCAACACTTTCCTTTGCCGTCCTCTTTTTCGTCCTTCTCTTGACCCCTTTTTATCTTCGCTCGGTTCAACAGTTATCTGCCGATCAAACCGGGTATGTGATGATGGCTCTGCCACTCTGTATTTTTTTTGTCTCTCCAGTGGCCGGTCGTCTCTATGACCGTATCGGAGCCAGAACGGTTGCCAGCCTGGGGCTGGCTCTCTGTCTCATTGGCCTGTTACTGCTGACGACCATTGAAGCAGCTACCTCACCCATGACCATAGCCCTGCTGCTGGCACTGCTTGGCTTTGGTCAGGCCATGTTTCTGTCGCCCAATTCTGCGGCTCTGTTAAGCGGAGTCGATCCCGGTCAGGCCGGGGTCACCTCCAGCCTGCTGGCAACGGCTCGGAATATGGGTATGTTGATAGGCACGGCTCTGGCAGGGCTTATCTTCTCATTATATTTTTCAAAACTGACCGGCGGATTGGATATGAAGGATTATTCTGTGGAATACAGTGGAGAATTTATGGAGGCGATGCATGGTGCTTTTCAGGTGGCCGCCCTGCTGGCCGTTGCCGGGATGACGGCTTCCCTGCTCAGAGGGAATAAATCTGAGTAATCTGCGGATACTCTTCTGGTTAAAGGGGCAGGAGAACAATGGCCTCGCACCCCCCCTTTTCCAACTGCAGCAACTTCAACTCGCCTTTGTGTTCCTGAACTATCTGCTGCACCATTGCCAGACCGATTCCGGTACCAAAAGATCTGATAGTGAGGTCGGAATCCACTCCCTGCCGACCATTTTCCTCTTCACTCCCTGCCCCCCGCTCCCGTATTGCAACCTGCAGCCGCTCTTCAAGGCTCGATACTTCAATGGTCAGGTCACCGCCATCGGGCATGGCCTCAACCGCATTGCGGATCAGATGGATAAAGACCCGCCGCATCTGATGTGCGTCCAGATTACAGGCTGGTTCATTCTCCGGCAGGATCAGATGGTAGTCCACAGCCTGCTTTTTCATCTTATTATAATAGAGCAACAACGACTTTCGAATAAGGGGGGATACAAGCTCCGGCTTTTTTTCCAAGCTGGTCGGCTCCACAAAGCAGAAGAGTTCCTCCAGGGTATGTTCAATCTTGGCACTCTCCCTTGTCATCATGTTCAAAAATTTTAAATGTCCAGGATCATCAATTTTTTTCGTCAAAAGCCTGGCTGTACCGCCGATGGCGGTGATGGGATTACGAATATTATGGACAAGCTCTGCAGCCATGTGGCCGATTGCAGAGTATCGTTCCGATTCAACCAGCAGATCCTTGTTTTCTTCCAACTCATGGCTGACATCTTCCAACTCCTTGATTTTACGTTTCATTGAACGATACAAATTGCAATGTTCTATGGCAAGACTTGCCTGACCGGCAAAACTCTCCAGAGCCTCAATCAGGTTGTCATCGGTCTCCTCCCCGGTAACAAAATGATCGGCAATGATCACACCGAGTGAATGACCGGGAGAGTAAAGTGGCACAATAACAAAGGTATCTTCCTCCAACAGCCCCATCAACTCAACCGGAGCCTGACCGCATTCACCCTGCCCGTCCCGCACATTGATGGTTCGTTTATCCATGGCCGCCCGAATCAGGATATGCTCCGTATCCGAGACCTCAACCCGCAGAGCCTTGGCTATTCTATTGACCGCTGAATCCTGCTGAAAACAGTGATCCTTGATAGAATCAATCATATCCTGAAAACTAAGACTCCGGGTATCCATCTCCTGCCAGATTCTCCCGGCTTCTCTTCGACATCCCGGCCCAATGGCCATCCGCCCCTGCAATACCTTGCCCGACTCGTCAAAAAGGGCAAGAAAGGCTCGGTTAAAACGTAACCCTTCATTGGCGGTAATTCCCACCAGGATGGTCTGAAAAATTTCATCCAGGTCGGTCATGCTCAGATAAGCGGTATTCATCTTCAGAGCCAGTTTGTGCATGAGCTGGATGCGAAACTTGGTCTGCTCAAGCTCTTCCTGGTAGCGGAGGTTATTGACCATCAACCTTCGTTTCTCAAGAATCTTGCGCACCGTGTCCCAAAGTGGTTCCAGCCGTACCGGTTTGGTCAGGTAATCGTCGGCTCCCAGGCGGAGACAGGCCAGGGCGGTCTGCAGATCCGTTACTGCGGAAAGCATCATGATTGAGGTTGAGCTATAACCGGCTCTGAGTTCTGGGATGAGTTCACGCCCATCAGCATCGGGCAGGCCAATATCCAGGATCAGCAGTGCAACCGGGGTAGTCTGTAAAACCCGGCGCATCTCTTTAGCAGAGGCGGCGACTACTATTTTGAGTCCGTATCCTTTCAGGAACTCATGAATAACATTGATTACCTCTGGATAATCATCGACCAGGAGAATGACCTCATCGCCTTCCAGGAGATGGTCATCGGCTACAGGGCTGTCTGAGTGGGAAAATTCAGGTTTTAACATGATGTTTAACACCAAATGATGCCCGATTTTGCAGGTCTGCTATGGACAAGGGCACAATTATTAAGTAGTTTCGTACAAGGAGTCGTAATGATATTGACTGGAGAGAAAAAATTAACTTACTTTATTCTTAATGTTTACTCTTCAAGGTAATCTCTGTCAAGTTAATGCGGATAATTCTCAAGATGTCACAATCACCCCTCAGGGAAGAACAATGAAACAGGAAATCATTAGAGATTCACATAACAGCCAGCCTACTGAAGTCAGCGATGAAGAACTCCTTAATGTTATAGCTGATTTCCTGGAAATGGGGTATGTGGAAAATATTGTCGCCATGTTCAAACAGGACACCCGCTACTATCAATGGCTTGATACACTCCTCGCTGACGAGCGGTTTGCGGTTCGTCTCGGGGTATCGGTTCTCTTTGAATACCTGATGGAAGAACGACCTGAGGATGTTTCCCTTGCCATCCCCCCGCTCAAACGAGCCTTACACCATGACACCGCTCTGACCAGGGGAGAGGCAATCTCTGTACTGGCATTGATCGCAAGCAGCGAGGCCCTGGCTCCGATCCCAGCCATGGTAAATGACCCGGATGCCCAGGTCGCAGACCTTGCCCGGGAGATTGTCCAGGAATTCAAGCTGGACAACTGATACCTACACTTACAAGGTTATTAAAAAAAATGGATTCAGTCTTCGGCACCGAGGGAATACTTGCCGCTCATCTGCCCCATTATGAACCTCGCACGGGTCAGAAGGAAATGGCAGACCTCGTTGCCAGGCTGCTGCAAAGCTCACCCATCTCATACGAATTTGATCCATTTGCCGGCTTGGACGACTTAGACAACTTGGACGACCTGGATATAGATCAGGCTCCCCAGGCCGAATGCTTAATGATTGAGGCGGAAACCGGTCTGGGCAAAACCCTTGCCTACCTGGTTCCGGCTATTCTCAGTGGACGCAAGGTGGTGGTCTCCACCAATACCCGCAACCTGCAGGATCAAATCCTGGAAAGTGAAATTCCTTTCATTCGTACCTATATTGTCCCGAAGCTGACTGCCATGAGCGTTAAGGGAAGGCAGAACTACCTCTGTCTCTATCGCTGGCATCAACTCACCAGTGGGGGGCAGCAGCAGTTGTTCGCCGATAATCAGTTTGCGGCGATTGACACCTGGCTGGGAGAAACCCGATTTGCCGATCGGGCGGAAATGGAGGGGCTGCACGGCAACTCGCCCCTATGGCAGAAGATCTGCTGTATCTCCCATTTCTGTCTGGGCAGCGACTGTCCAGACAGTGGATCCTGTTTTTTGAACCGTCTCCGCCGTGAGGCTGCGGCCTGCCAACTGCTGGTGGTCAACCACCATCTCCTCTTTTCAGACCTCAGTGTGCGCAGCAACGGCTACGGAGAGGTTCTGCCCCGTTATGAGTCGGTCATCTTTGACGAGGCCCATCACCTGGAACGGGTAGCAACAAACTTTTTCGGTTTTTCTTTTTCCAGGTACCAGATGTTGGATCTTATCAGCGATATTGAGCAGTCCATGCAGGAGAGCAGTCGCACGGGAAGCAGCAGGGAACAGGAGGTGGTGGGAGCAGCACGCTCCCTGGCAGGTCTGAACGAACAGTTTGCCGCTGCCTTTCCAGTAGAAAAGGGACGATTTCCCCTGGCAGGAGTCTTTGAGAGCCAGGCCGGGCTGGAACAGATCAAGGAGACGGTGCTGGCAGCACTAAACACCCTGGCAAACAAACTGGACAAGATCAAGGGAACCAATAAACCCTGGGAACAGTACATGAACCGCTGTCTGGATCTGTCTGAACGGCTGCAGGCTATTACGACACCTACGACACCCACGACACCCGTAGCTGAGAGCGAAGAAGAGCAACCTCGCTATATCCACTGGTTTGAACGGACAGACAAGAACCTGACCCTTTCAGCCACCCCAATTGATGTGGCAAAAGACCTGCAAAACACTCTCTTCAACAGTGTCAGTCATTGCGTGTTTACCTCAGCCACTCTGCGCACCGGCAGCAGCTTCAGCTATTTCAGTAAAGGACTCGGTATTCCCGAGCAAAGCAAGAGCTGTTCCTTTCCTTCGCCCTTTGACTACGCCGCCAACTCACTCCTCTATATACCGAACAGCAGTTTCCCTGAACCAGCGGCCTCCGGTTATCGAGCCTCACTGCACGATGCCATCCACACCCTGGTTTCCATGTCCCGAGGACGGGCTTTGCTACTCTTCACCTCCTTTCATGCCATGGATACTGCCTGGTACGCACTGCGCGACGTACTTGACTTCCCCCTGCTGCGCCAGGGAAAGGCGTCCCGCCGTGAGCTGTTGGCTCGTTTCAGCCAGGAGACTGACTCGGTGCTGTTTGCGGTTGCCAGCTTCTGGGAAGGGGTGGATGTGCCAGGAGAATCACTGAGTATGGTCATTATTGACAAATTACCCTTTGAAGTCCCCAGCGACCCTGTTATTATGGCTCGGATGGATCGGATCAAGGCGGCTGGCAACAACCCATTTTTCCAGTTTCAGGTGCCTCGGGCAATCCTCACCCTTCGCCAGGGAGTGGGCCGTCTCATGCGCCGCTCTGGTGACCAGGGGGTGATTGCGGTGCTTGATGTTCGCTTGTTCAGCAAGGGGTACGGGGGTCGCTTTCTCAAAAGCCTGCCTGCGGCTCCTGTGAGTAGAGATATTGACGATGTTGAGGATTTTTTTTCATGAATAGAGAAACTGAAGAAACTGAAAAGCTGTTAAACTTTATTACACACACTGCTGCCCAGATTGAAGCAACCATGCGCACGGATCTTGATACAGCCCTGGCTGGCAACGATCCCCTGCTCAGGGAGGTTCTCTTGTACGGACTGCTCGGGGGCGGTAAACGGCTGCGCCCGGTTCTGGCAATCATCAGTGCCAGGCTCTGCGGGCGTGAGGAGGATGAACAGCTCTTGCTCCTGGCTGCGGCCTTTGAATACCTGCACGTTGCCACCCTCATCCATGACGATGTCATTGACCATGCCGATAACCGGCGGGGCAAGGAGTCGGTGGTCAAAAAATTTTCCCTGGATGCGGCAATCCTGGCCGGAGACTGGCTCCATGCCCGCTCCATGCACCTGATAGGTCAGTTGACTGGTCAGGCTGGTCTGGAGATATTTTGCGCTGCAACCACGGCCATGGTTGACGGTGAATTCCTCCAACTCCGTTATCTGGCTAACCCGGCTGTCAGCGAGGAACAGTATTTTTCGGTCATCCAGCGTAAGACAGCCGGGCTGATCAGCTCTACCTGCCGAATTGGCGCACTTTATGCCAAAGGGAGTAAAGAGCAGATTTCTGCTCTGGCAACCTACGGAGAAAAAATCGGCATTGGTTTTCAAATTATTGATGACCTGCTCGATTATCTTGGTAATGAAGAGGCCACTGGTAAAAAGGTGGGTAATGACTTTGTTGAGGGCAAACTGACTCTGCCCTTAATCCACGCCCTGGCCCATACTGATGAGCCGAATCGGGAAAGAATGGTACTCCATATCCAGGGTGACCGAACCGAAACCGAGACGTATAACACCTGCAAACAGATCATGCTTCAAGAGAAAAGTTTTGACTATTCCCGGCAGCGGGCTGAAGAGGAAATCAGCCAGGGAATTGCAGCCCTGTCCTGTTTTGATGAGCAAGCGGAAAGCAGCAGGGAATACGTAACAATCCTGAAAGGACTTGGCAAATACATCCTGAGCCGGGATCATTAAAGAAGATTTTTAACTCTTCACAGAGAACACAGAGCGCACAGAGATTTTTTTCAATTCTCTGTGTCCTCTGTGTTCTCTGTGGTGATACTATTGACCAGAAGAGCAGTTGCATAAAAATCATGAAACACCTCCTTATACTTTTTTTCACCCTGTTGCTGCTCTCCAGTTGCAGGTTCGGAGCAGACAACGACCCACAACAGGTGTCACCTGTTGATAATAGTGAAACCATTGTCTTTGAAGAACCGGACACTGTAAAGGAAACACAGATAAAAATATCCCCATTAAGAGCAGACAACTGGCAGCCGGCAAAGGGTAAAAAGCCCAAGGTAGCGATCATCATCGACGACATGGGGTTTCACCACAAGGTTGGTTTGCAGCTCCTGACCCTTGACCTGGACATAAGCTTTTCCTTTCTGCCCCATGCCCCGTTTACCAGAGAACTACAGGATAAGGCATACCAGTTAGGCCGTGACATCATGGTTCACCTGCCCATGGAACCTAGTGATCCGAAATGGGATCTGGGGCCGGGCGGCATGTTTCTCTCTGCCTCTGATGAAGATCTGGCTAAAATTACCCGAGAAAATATCGCTGCTATCCCCTACGCTATCGGGGCAAACAATCACATGGGTTCAAAGTTTACCCGTAACTCCCATGCCATGCGAATCGTGCTGGCGGAGCTGAAAGAGCAGGAGCTCTTCTTTGTTGACTCAGTTACCACTGGCAGCTCCATTGCCATGGCAGAGGCAGAAAAAATGGGCATCAAGACCAACCGGAGGCACACCTTTCTCGACAATGTGCAGGATCGAAACAAGGTCTGCGAACAGGTAAAAAAGCTCATCGCTCTCTCACATAAACAGGGCTATGGTATCGGCATCGGCCATCCCTTTCAGGCAACCATGGATGGACTGAGCGACTGCAAGGACAAACTGTTGCAGTCCGTGGACTTGGTACCGATCCACGAGCTTGTCCAATAAGGAACTATCAACCATGAACAGACAACCGGTTCTGGGAATGGTCTTAAAGGGATACCCCCGTATCTCAGAGACCTTTATCTCCAACGAAATCCTTCTCCTGGAGTCCATGGGCATCAGGGTGCGCATATTTTCCATGCGTCATCCCAGGGAGGCATTCTCCCATGGCAGCGTGAAAAAAATTCAGGCCCAGGTCGATTACCTGCCCACGGAGCTGTATGAAGACTTTGCCCGGCTTATTCTCCCGGCAGCACTGTCCGCAGTGCGCAGACCGGATCGTTTTCGCGCCTCCCTTGCCAGGGCCGGAAAACGATTTGCCAGAACCCGTTCCATGGGTACCATCAAGCATCTGCTCCAGGGCTGCTGTCTGGCAAACCTGCTGCACAGGTCACCCGAGGTCATTCATATCCATGCCCATTTTGCCCACTCGCCTGCCTCTGTGGCTCTGTTCGGTTCGTCCATGGCCAACATCCCTTTCAGCTTTACCGGTCATGCCAAGGATATCTATACCCAGAACCGAGAGCAACTGCGGGAAAAAATTGATCTGGCCAGACTGGTTATTACCTGCACCGGGTATAACAAGGTGTATCTTGACCAGCTGGCCGCCGACTCTGCCACTCCGATCCACCGGGTCTATCACGGCATTAATCTGAGTCTTTTTAAAAACAAGAGTACCCGGCCTGCCCCGTCCAGACCGTATCAAATACTCACTG
>DAOVTM010000063.1 GCA_030633145.1 Desulfobulbaceae bacterium | reverse complement strand
CGTGAACCGAAGTTAATCAGCAAACCTTTATGGAGACCTGATGCTTTTAAATAATTGATGACTTGGGCCTCATCAACAGTGGATGTTTGTTGCAGGGCTTTCAATTCAACAATAACGGAATTGAAACAAACAAAATCTGCTTTGTAAAATATTTTCAGCGGAGTACTTCGATAGAAAACAGCAAATTTCTTTTCCCGCTGAAATGGGATCTTCTGAAACTGAAACTCACGCTCAAGAGCCTCCTGATACACCGCTTCAAGAAACCCGTGTCCGAGCGCACGATGAACTGCCATTGCCGCACCAATAATGGCAAAAGTCTCTTTATCTCTTCTGTTTTTTTTATCTGCGTTCATCTGCGTAATCTGCGGATAAAAAAGACATTCTTCATACTGCGTAATTAACCCCAAGCATAAGAAACAGTTCATCCCGCAGTACACTCAACTCGGAATCCTCCTGCCGGATATACCTGGGATGGGGAAAATCCAATTTTTGATTGAGCTTGATAGTGGCCGGTCGGCTGCTGAAAACAATCACCCGGTCTCCCATGCTGAGGGCATCATCAATATCATGGGTCACGATGAGGATGGTCTTACCCAGAAACTCGTGCATATTGACCACCTCCTCACGCATCTTCATGTGGGTGAGAAAGTCGAGGCCGGAAAAGGGTTCATCCATGATAAGGATTTCCGGATTGACAGCAAGGGCGCGGGCAAGCTCGGCTCTGCGCTGCATTCCGCCCGAGAGTTGATAGGGATAATGATGCTCAAAGCCTTCCAGTTCCACCATCTCGATATAATCCATGATCTCTGCTTCTTTCTTCTCCAGATCCTTCATATTGCGCAGACCCAGTTCCACGTTCTCCTGTACCGTCATCCAGGGCAGGAGGCCCGAGTGCTGAAAGACGAAGATATTACTGGAACTGGCTCCGGTCACCGGCTTGTCGTCTATGGTCAGAATCCCGGAACTCTGCTCTTCAAAACCGGCAATGATACGAAGAAGGGTGGATTTTCCGCAGCCCGAGGGGCCAAGGAAGCAGACCATCTCACCTGATTCGATCTCAAAATCAACCCCTTCCAGCACAGGTATGGTGGCACCAAAGATGGAACCGGTATCCAACTTTTCGCGTTTTTTATAGCGCCGGTTGAAATACTCCTTGCTGATGTCAGTTGCGACTATGTTCCCCATATTAGCTCCTCATTGCCCCATTATTCCCCAGGTAGCGGATTCAATCCGACCCAGTCGGCGCATGATATTATCCAGAAACAGTCCGATGATACCGATAATAATCATCCCGTCCATCACATAATCCATGCGTAGTCCATTACGGGAGTCAAGAATCAGATAGCCAAGCCCGGACTGGACGGCAATCATCTCCGCCGCCACCACCACAATCCAGGCAATGGTTACGGTCAGACGCAGGGCAGTGATAACCGAGGGAATAATTGCTGGTACAACGATCTTGGAGATCACCTCATAACGGTTGAAACCAAAGTTGGAGGCGACATAAAAATAGGTAGGATTTATGGACTGTACGGCCACGGTGGTGGCCACCACAATGGGAAAAAAACTGGAGAGGAAGATGAGAAAAACAGCCGGCTGGTCACCAATCCCGAACCAGAGCATGGCCAGGGGAATCCAGGCAAGAGGCGAGATGGGGCGGAGAAAGTTGACAATGGGGTTGAAGAGCAGGGCTGCTATATGGTTTCTACCCAAAAATATCCCCAAGGGAACCCCAAGAAAGGTGGCCAGATAAAAGCCCGCCGTAACTCGAAAGAGACTTGCCACGGTGTGCTTGAGCAGGGAACCGTTGCCAATCAGCTCGCCCATACTTATCATCACCGCAAAGGGGCCGGGAAAGACATTAGAGTCCCAGCCGCTGAACCGTACAACCACCTCCCAGAGCAGGATAAGGATTGAAAAGGAAAAGATTGAAACAATTGTCGTGTTGACCTGATTCATCCGCTGCTATTCCGTGCCAAGGCTGACGGTTTGACCCGCTCAGCTGGCAACTTCTCTGGCAAGGCTGTGATACTGTTGGGCAGAGGTGCTGTCCTCTGCATAAAAGGCAATGGGCATATTGATTATATGGGACTCCTTCATCTTGCTATCGTCCTCAATAACGGTTACGAACAGGTTGTCCTTGTAGCGGCTTTTAATCTTGCGTAAAATCACCTTTTCCGAGGTGTCATCCGGTTTGTGCATGGTGATCAGTACCTTAAAATCCACCTCCGGGTTAATACTTTTTTTCAGGACAGCGACAATATCGTTGATCTGATTGATACCGTGCATTGCCAGGTATTCACAGGTGCTGGGGATCACGATCAGGTTGGCGGCAACCATGGCGTTCAAGGTGAAAAACTCTATGGAGGGCGGGGTGTCGATAATGACGTGATCATAGTCATCCTTTATTCTGTCCAGCCGATCCTTGAGCAGGTATTCAAACCTGGGGGCATTGAGGTATTTCTTTTTCAGCAAGGCCATCCTGCTGTTAGAGGGGAGCAGGGAGAGATTGGAGTAGTTTGTCTCCTCAATGAAGGTGGTGAGATCAGAAGAATCCCCTTCCAGGACATCGTAAAAAGAGCCGGTTTTCCTGAACCCCAGAAGGATGGTCAGGTTTGCCTGGACATCAAAATCAATAAGCAGGACTTTTTTTCCCATCTTGGCCAGAGCCACTCCCAGGTTGAGACAGGTTGTGGTCTTGGCAACACCGCCTTTCTGGTTGCTGATGGTAATGACCCGGTTAAAATCAGGGGCAATCACATCCTCCAGGAGAAAAGAATCCTCCACCTCCACCGGCTTATAGACCATGAAACGATGATTGCAGTTATGACAGCGAACCTTAAAGGCGGGCTTATCAATAATATCGTCTGCGACCTTGTACCGGGTGCTGCATTTTTCACAGGTTATTATCATCGGATTGTGAGTGTTGAGTTTTGAAGTGTGAGTTGTGAGATTTGAGTTGTGAGGGTTGAGTTATGAACACATTAATCACTCATCACTCATTGCTCACCACTCATCAATGATTCTATAGTTTCAGCAATCTCGTTTTCACCTACAACATGATCCACGGTGCCTTTCTTGATGGCATTATCAGTCAGATTGGGATAAACACAGGTTTCCACGCTCTGGGCCAGGGTGACCCCTCCCATCTCCCGTATCCTGGAAAAACCATCTGCACCGTCATCGCCATATCCTGTCAGCAGCAAGCCTATGGCTCGCTGTTTAAAGAGTTCAGCCGCTGATGAAAAAAATGTATCCAAGGGGCGAGCAGTGGGTGCTCCCAGCTTGAAACAGGGTTCCCCGGTACTATTGCTCTGTACAATGAGAGAGGTCTCGTTGGAGTGGATATAGCAGGTTCCCTGCTCAAGGGCAATCCCCTCACGGGCAATCTCGATCTTCCAGGGAACAAACTCATTAAACTTTTCTACAAACGAAGTCAACACCTTGGGGGAGATCTCCAAAACAATCACCGCCGCAGCGGGCAGTCTTGGCGACAGACGGGTAACAAGACGAATAAAAGTGTTGGGACCGCTTAACGAGGTTCCCATGGCAATGATATATTCAAGTTCCTGCAGACTGTACAGGTCAGTGAGTGAGTCACGAATATCCTGTTTCCAGACCCGCACCCGGCGAATATTCTCCAAGGTTACCGAGGTAGCCAGCTTGATCCGATCCAGGATCTGCTTCTTAGCCGTGTGGATATCGCTGGAAATGGCTCCAGAGGGCTTGGCGACAAAATCAACCACCCCGAGGCGCAGAGCCTCAAAGGTGACAGAGCCGTCACTGAAGAGCGAACTCAGCACCACAATAGGCACCGGTGATTCAATCATGATATGACGGATGGCCTGGATGCCGTTCATTACCGGCATGTCAATATCCAGCGTGATGACATCGGGCTGCAACTCCTTGATTGCCTCCAGTGCCTCCAGCCCGTTCTTGGCTGTACCCACCACCGTTATACTTGGATCTGTTTCCAGCAGGTCACTGATGGCCCTGGTCATGAATGAGGCATCATCAACCACTAAAACGGTATATTTCTCTTCTTTACCCATAAAACCACTCCACCTGGGGACAGTTTTTGTCAACGGATTATTGCTGATTTCAAAAGAAAGTGACATCCAGGTAATACTTAGTGTAATTCTTAATTAATGGTGTACACAGCGCACCCTTTTGAGGTGCTACTGAACAGGTGTGGACATCGATTCAACAGGTGCATCCATCTGTACGCGGTTCTCATACAGCCTTTGCTGCATTCTGATCTGCTTATCAGTGGTCATCTGCATCAGCTCAGGGATATCAAGGATCAGGGAAATGCCGCCGTCACCAAGAATGGTGGCTCCGGAGAATCCGCTCCCCTGGCGCAGATAATCGGCAAGGGGCTTGATTACCACCTCTTCCTGCCCCAGCAGTTCATCCACCACCAGGCCCACGATCTGCATCCCGCTCCGAACCACCACCACAAAAAACTGTCCCTCATCCTGGGCCAGCCGCTCTATACCGAAGACCCTGGAGAGGCGGAAGATAGGCATGGTAATATCACGCAAATGGATAACGTCAATCCCTTCAATGACCGAGATCTCATCCCAGGAGATGCGCATGGTCTCTTCAACTACCCGCAGGGGGATGGTAAACTTCTCCTGTCCGATCCTGACCATAAGGGACTGGATAATGGCCATGGTCAGGGGAATCTTGATCCGAATTCTGGTTCCCTTGCCCAGCTTGGTCTCAATCTCAACAGAGCCGTTAAGTTTTTCAATGTTCTTTTTCACCACATCCATACCCACACCGCGACCCGAGGTGGTGGTTGCCTTGTCCGTGGTGGAAAAGCCGGGCATCATGATGATGTGCATCAGGTCAATGGAGGACATCCGGCTGAGATCTTCCTCGGTATGGAGTCCCTTTTCAAGAGCCTTCTCCTTGACCCGGTCGATGTCAACACCTTTGCCGTCGTCAGTTACCTCTATGACGATATGGTCACTCTCGTGATACGCCTCCAGCAGGAGGGTTCCCTTTTCCGGCTTACCCAGTTTTTTCCGTTCAGTAGTGGTTTCAATGCCGTGGTCAACGGCATTACGGATGATGTGTACCAGAGGATCGGAGATCTCCTCGATAACCATCTTGTCCAGCTCGGTTTCCTCACCCCTGGTTTCCAGGTTGATCTGTTTATCGTTTTTATGACTCAGATCCCGTACCAGGCGGGGATACCGCTTAAAGAGCTGGGCAATGGGCAGCATCCTGACCTTCATGACCCCTTCCTGGAGTTCATTGGAGACCCGACCCAGTCCCATACCAGCCTCACCCAGCCTGAAGGCGAACTCACTGAGCGGTTTGAGATCAGACTTACTGAGGCCGAGACTATCCTGCATGTCCTGTTGCAAAGCCCGCATCTCACCAAAGAGCTGGGCAAAATAGGCCCGGCTTACTACCAGCTCACCAACCTGATTCATGAGAAAATCAATCTTTTCCGCATCAACCCGCATGGACTGTCTGATCTTCTTTTCCACTGGTTTTGCCTTGGCCGGTTCTTTCGTCTCCTGCTCTGCTTGAAGCGGTTGCTTGATTTTTTTGTCCACAACGGGTGGGGCAGCTTGCGGGGCTTTGTTTTCCAGTACTTTGCTTTCCGCTGTTTTGAGGGGATCTTTTTTCCCTTTTTCCTTTTTCTTCTCTTCCCTGACAGGGGTGGTTGCGTCTTTGCCCTTTGATTCAATCATCTCCTCTATGACGCTGTGCATGGGCTTTATGGCTTCACTGCCAGGTTGCGTCAGAGAGGCATCCAGAGCCTTGCTCAGGGTGGCAAAGAGTCCTTCTTCCTCCTTGTCTTCTTTCTTCGTCTGCACATTTTTTTCAGGAACATCAGGTTCGTCCGGTTTTGTTTCAACCGGAGCCTTACTCTGCTTCTTTTCCTGCTCAGGAACGGATTTATCTTCTGTCGTAGCTGTTGCCTTTTCCGTACCCCGTTCAGAGGAAAAAACAGCATCTCCCAGCAAGGCACCAATGGTTCCGCTCACATCTTCAAACTCTGCCTCTTGTTCCGCTTCTCCCTGTTCTGTACTTTCTCTCCCGCTCTCTTCTACAACAGCCTTTTCATCCATTGATTCCGGATAGGCTTTAATAATTGCGTCAAGGCGGCTTCGCATAAAGGCTAAATCCGCCCCCCCCTCCTTTGCCAGTTTTTCAAGGCTGCCTGTGATTTCCTCTTCCCAACGGGTATAATGATCTGTCAAGCCGGTATAACCCATGTAATTTGCCGATGATACCAGCCGTTTTACTGCTATACTGCATTGCTTGAGGATATCCGCCTGATTGGATGCGCCATCCAGTTCAGAAATATTATCATCCAGATAGGGGATATCTCCCCGTAGCTGGCGCAAAAAAATACCAACCAGTTCTTCGTCATACTCTTCATCGGTGGCCTCATTGACCAGCACCCCGGCAACCGAGCCAGCAACTTCTTCCAGCTGTTCATCAAGGTCAGCACTGAGGGTACTCATAAGGGTTTCCTCAGTGTCTTCCTCAGTGTCTTCATCAGTATCTTCGTCAGGCTCTTCATCCTCCAACGCACTGACCGGGGAGTCGGAATCATCAAAAACCGAATCCAGAGCCGCAATCATGTCGCTGTCATCACCCGCACCGCCAGGTTCGCCGCCCTCTGCATCACCAAAAAGCGACTCAATGGTATCCTCTATTTCCCTGCTGCTGTTATCCGTCTCCTCAAGTTCGTTATCAAACACTTCCCCTTCCATGGCCTCCGGGTACGCCTTGACAATCTCATCAATATAGGATCCCATGAAATGAAGGTTTGGCATCCTCCCGGATGATAGCTGGGCAACGGCATCAGCAATAGCATCGAGCCAGTCCGCGTAATGCTGGGTGAGCTTTTCATAGCCCATATAGTTGGCAGAGGATTTAAGCCCCTTGATGGAATCACTGCAGCGATTAAGGACATCCTGTTTGTCAACGGAAGAGGCGAGTTCAGTATCCTGGGCATGGAGGAAGGGAATATTTTCCATGAGCTGCTGCACGAAGATCCCGTACAGCTCCTCATCATGCTCCTCCTCCATGATGTCTTTCTGCAGGTGCGGAATATGACCATTGTCAGCTACCGTTTCAGAGAAAATTTCCTGATCCAGCACAGCTGCTTCGAGGCTTTCCTCTGTTACACTCTCCTCTTCCAGACTGCCGCCATCAACAATGGTTTTAATCCGAGCCACCAGGTCATCAATTTCCGTCTCCTCGGCCTCGTTGTCCTCCAGTTCATTAACCAGGAGTGAAAGCCGGTCTTTGCCGTCAATGAGAACGCTGAACACCTGCCCGCTGAGTTGCAACTCGTCCCGACGAATGAGGTCCATCAAATTCTCAAGGGTGTGGGACAGTTCGGAAACACGCTCAATGCCGACAAACTGTGCAGAACCCTTGATAGTATGCATTGACCTGAAAATTTCATTGAGAACTTCCTTGTCATCCTGATGCTCCTCAAGCTGAAGGAGGTTACTCTCCAGCTCTTCCAGATGTTCGATAGCCTCAATAATAAAATCCGGTAACATTGTCGAATCGATCATGCGCACCACCTAATGTTGATTTATGAAACAAGTTATCAGTTGTCAGATGTCAGTAAGCCATAGTCTCTATGGCGAGACTCCGTCAGGGGAACCAGAGAACACTTACTCTCGTTCCCACGCGCTGCGTGGGAACGAGTAAAAACTATAATTACTGAACACTGATAACTGACAACTCATCTTTACTCATTAGACACCAACTTCTCTTCTTCCACTTTCACTTCAAAAAAATTGTAAAGCCGCACCAGACCCTTGAGGTCTTCATTATCCTGTTCCACTGCAGCAATGACCCCCTGTATCATCTCCTGAATCTCTTCTGTCGGGGAATCACTGCCGCAGAGTGTATTTACTTCGCTCATCCGCACCCAGCTACGCTGAACATGGTTCCAGACATAGAGCAGTACTTCCTGCAGGTTCATTGCCTGGTCATTGATACTTTGGCAGAGTTGACCGATCTCGTCAGAACTCCTGATCCGTAGCTGGGTATCCAGATGACCGTCAATCATTTGATCAACTGATTCACGCAGCTCAACCAGCGGTTGAACGACTGTACGCTGAAAAGAGATCAAGCCCCAGACAAGGGTTCCGAGTAGCAGGATCATTACTGCCAGGATCAGAGCCGTACTGTGCAGGAATCCGGCCAGAGTCAGTGTCAGTACTAAAAAAATGTTCAGTGAAAAAAAGACTAAACCCTTTTTTCTCAGCGTGGCACCCTCTTTTTCTTGTCCGGCCTTATTTCCGGTCGCCATTCCACATCCCCGCATCTGTCAAATCGACGTACGTCATCAAGGGTCAATCAATGCGAGAACATCCTTTGCCCTGTGCTTAGTGGCAAAACCCAGGGCACCCAGTTCCTCAACCTCAGTCCGATACCTCTCTTCTTCCAGGTTTGAAAGAAAAAATATCTTGGCCGCTCCATCCAGACGCAAAATCTCCTTTGCCGCTGTGATGCCGTCCATATCACGCATGGTAATATCCATGGTTACGATATCCGGCTGCAGGGCTTGATACAACTCTATCGCCTCCCGACCATTTTTCGCCTGACCAACCACTTCAAAACCGACCGGCTCCAACATCTTGGCGATCATTTTTCGCATCATAGAGGAATCATCAACAATTAAGACACGTTTACCCATCAATCAGCACCTGTGTTCCTGTGTATATTAAGTATAACTAAAAAAATATTTAACCGTATAATTTAAGAAAAGCTGTTCTTCACTTAAAAGTCAATTTTTTTCCAATCAAATGGTTATATTTTATCATTTTACCCAGAATTCAATCAGGAAAGCATGGCGTTTACAACTTTAGCCATCTTTGAATCTGTGGTTATCTTATCAACTTCACAATGTTTTATGACACTTTCCGGCATCTCTTTATAGAGGCAGGTTGCGGGTTCCTGAACAATTCCCTTTCCACCAACCCTGGAGATCTCCCGCATTCCCTCGAAACCGTCCTCACCCAGGCCGGATACAATCATGGCCATGGAATGGTTCCCCATAAGCTCGGCCATGGAAAAAAACATCATGTTAATCGATCCCCGCAGACCGGCAAAGGGAGCAGGTGACAGGTGCTGGACAAAGCCATTGTCACCAGCATGAACCGTCAGGTACTCCTCTCCCGAGGCCAGATAGCAGACCCCGCCCTGCACGGATTCGTTATTAACCGCCCGCTGTACCTTGAGGGAACAGAGTTCTGACAGGTAATCGACAAAGGCATCCACATATTCCGGCACCTCATAGAGCATGACCAGGTATGCCGCCGGCAGGTCAGGGGAGAGGTGAGGGATAATCTTGAGGAGGGTACCATAGCTGCCTTCAGCCGCCCCGATACCGACAATGGTCTCACAGTTGACCGCCTTGTTGTCGGCAACATCCTTATTCCGGCGTGCGGCTCGAATATACCGCACCGCCTCAAAATCAACGTCTGCGGCAAGATAGACCTTGTTAATCAACTCATCATACTGTTCCTGCAGATCAGTATCAGAGGTCTTGGACGGTTTGGCGACAAAATCGACAGCCCCATACTTGAGAGCATCATAGGTTACCCTGGAACCACCCTTGGTATAGGCACTAAGCATCACTGTGGGGGTCGGGATCTGAATCATCATCCGCTTGAGGGTACTGAGACCGTCCATAATCGGCATCTGGACATCAAGGGTCACCACATCGGGTTTGACCTGGGGCATAATCTGCAGGGCATCAACCCCGTTCGCAGCCTCACCCACTACCTCTATCCTCTCGTTATCCGCAAAGATATTGGTAATAACCTTGCGCATCATGGCAGAATCATCAACGATGAACAGTTTGATCTTCTTGCTGAGATCAAATTTTTCTGCCACAGCAGCAGGGGAGAGCAGTCCAGTCTTCCTTTTGAGCCTGATATTGACCCGGATAGTGTTGACATCATCCATGTTGATCCGCTCCTCATACTCCGGGGGCAGCTCTGTCACAATGAAACTGGACGGGGGCCAGGAGAGTATCTCCGAGGCAGCGGCGGTTCCCTCCAGGCTGCCAAAGGCAGCGTTTATCAATGCCCCCTCCAGTATATCAAATGTAGCCTGCTTTTTACTGCCGAATTTTATATTCAGACGACAGGTTTTGGTTGCCGCCTCCACCAGGTACAAGAGTTTGCTGACCAGGATACCCTGGGTGTAATCCCTTTCATCAAGGCAGTGCAGTGCCTCCAGGATGGCACCGCCGATCTGTTTCAAATTGGACGGCTTTTTCATGTAGAGAAAGATGGAATCACGGAGAGGAATCTTTTTGACCTCTTTAACAACGGCATGCTCATACTTGGACAGGACAATGCAGAGAGTGCCGGGGTGGGAGGAGGAGAGCAGCCCTAAAAACTCAATGCCGTCGATATGGGGAGCATCTATATTGAGAACCACAATGGCAACCGTCTCGTTTTGCAGGGCTGTGTTTGCCTCTCCTTCCTGAGTTGCCGAAAGCACCTTAAACTGATTGTATGCTGCCAGAACCTGTTTGAGTTCATTGACAAAGATAAAATCATCGTCAACTATGAGTATTCTGGACATGTTGTCGGTCATTGTTATTCCTCTGGCTTGCTCTACTGTAAAATTCGACTTACTTTTTATCTGCGACCCCATAGCTCCGTGTTCGTGAACATACACAATTCGGAGTTAGCTCGTTCCCGCAGCAGCTCTGAAAGGAATTTATACGCTCCTGCAGTGCTTGCTTACGAACCTGCATCAACACCGTTCACGAGTACGAAAAACAGGTCATGGATAACGCTGCCTGCTTATCATAATGAAATTGTTAAATTAACAATAACATAAATTCCGACCAAAACAAAATAATATCTATCTTTTTAAAATTTCCCGTTTGACACATGCTGCGGCCTGGGAGAAACCGGGATCGAAACGGGGTCAATCAACCACCTCAAGCCCCACTACTCAACACTCTTTGTATCACCTCAGTGGTTGAGGTATCGTGGGTTAAAACAATCCGTTCTACCCTGCCGCCCGCAGTCTGTACCTCTGCCGCACCCACAATTTGATCTTCCGGCCAGTCCGCCCCTTTGACCAGGACATCAGGCAACAGGATTGAGATCAGGTCATGGGGGGTATCTTCATCAAAAATTATTATATAATCAATACAGCCAAGGGCAGCCAAGACCCTGGCTCGGTCGCGCTCACTGTTTACAGGGCGGGTCACCCCCTTAAGCCGCCGTACCGATTGATCCGAGTTCAAGCCCAGCACCAGGCAGTCTCCACAACTGCGAGCCTGTTCAAGATAGCTGACATGCCCGGCATGGAGGAGGTCAAAACAGCCGTTGGTAAAGACAATCCTGCTCCCCTGGCTGCGTTTGCGGGATAGCTGTTGCTGCAACTGTTCCAGGGAAAGAATCTTGTCCTGATCCGATCCTGCCCAGGGCCGCTCAGCCACACTGCAGAAACGTGAGCGCACCTGGTGCAGAGCCTCTTCACTGAGTTCTGCCTGGATGCTACTTCTGCCCTCTCCTGCCTCGGCAGAAATGCGACCCAGAGGATCAATGATCATGGAATGTCCGGCCAGTTCGATATCAGCGCAGTTTCCGCCCCCGTTACAGGCCACAATCCAGACCTGATTTTCCACTGCCCTGGCTCGCAGTAACACTTGCCAGTGATCCAGGCGGATCATGGGCCACTGGGCGGAAACCAGAATAATCCTGCAACCGGCAAAACTGTAGGCTCGGCTTATCTCGGGAAAGCGGAGGTCGTAACAGACCAGCCCGCCCAGGGGGCCAAATTCGGACTCCATGGGGGCTGGAACGGTGCCAGGACTCAAGTATTCATCTTCATGCCAGAAACTGAAGAGATGCTGTTTTCGATACCTGCTCTGCACACCTTCCGGCCCGGTCAGGTAGAGGGTATTCCAGGGAGGTTTTTTCCCCTCTCCTCTCGGCTCCAGCAGAGAACCGGCGATCCAGATATGGTATTGGGCTGCGATCTCTTCAAGTGCGGTCAGCAGGGCGGGAGTCTGCCTGCTGTGCTCGGATATGCGTGGGTAATCAAAGCCGGAGGCCCAGAGTTCGGGCAGTACCAGCAGGGTCTCCGGTAACGGCTGCATGTCGGCAACTGCCTGTTGCAGTTGTTTAAGATTGGCAGCAACATTACCCTGCTCAATCTCCATTTGCAGACAGGCTGCCCTGGGAAAGAGGTCTTTCATGGGGTCAGCCTCCCAATGGCATCTTCTGCCAGGGAGGCCACGGAAACAACACCTATGATTCCATCTGCATACAGACGAACCTTGGTCGTGTCAGCTGCCAACTCGTGGATTTGTTCCACTGCCTCCCCAGGCTCGCCAAGGATACCGATGGTATAGGCAGCCAGTCCGCGCACTGTGGGATCGGAGGAGGAGAGATACGGGGGGAGGTCTGCGGCCATTCCTTTTTCCACGACCAGTTGCCTGCGCCTTGCTGCCAATCGGGCAGCCCCCCACAGTAGCCCCTGCTGCAGGGTGGCATACTCCAGATAGTTGCCATCCTGGAACGCTTCGTCCCCATCTTCACGCATGTAGGAGAGGAGCATGTGAACATATTCCCGGGCAAGGGTCTCGTTTAACACCATGATCTCAGCCATGGATTCGGGTGCTCCCCAGCCAATACCGCCTGACTCGTCATTCAGGCTCCAGAGCATCCTGCGCATGATGATCCTGGCCTCTTCCATATCCTCGCCTGCCAGCCGGTTTACCGCTGTTCCCATACAGCTTACCGCCTGCCAGCGCAGTAGTTCCTCACTGCGTGAAATGGCGGAGAACAGGGCGTTGACCACCTCTTT
>DAOVTM010000071.1 GCA_030633145.1 Desulfobulbaceae bacterium | reverse complement strand
TGACGATGTACTGGATAACCTGCGCTCCATGGTTGCTATGAAGGCAGAAGAACAGGGGATTGAGCTTATCTTTCATACCGGTCGCGGGGTCTCCAATCACTTTATGGGCGATCCCCTGCGACTGGGCCAGGTCTTACTTAACCTGTCCACCAATGCTATTAAATTTACCGAACAGGGGCATGTCCTCATTAACATTGAACGAGTTAAGCGGGATAAGGAGAGTGATAAACTCACAAATATGCTTCGTTTCTCGGTGATTGATACCGGAATCGGTCTCAGCGACGAACAACAGGCCAAACTTTTTCAGTCGTTTTCCCAGGCAGACAGCTCAACCACCCGCAAATACGGCGGCACAGGGCTTGGCCTCACCATCTGCAAGAGTATTGTCGAGATGATGGGCGGTACCATTGAGGTGGATAGCGTAGAGAGTAAGGGAAGCACCTTCTCCTTTGCCATCAGTTTAGAGATGGATAATAATGAGGATACCATTTCCATTGACGATCTTTTCAAGGATCGTCTCTCAGGAACCAGGGTGCTGGTGGTTGACGATAACTCGGTGGCTCGTGAGATCGTTTCCGACCATCTGAGCGTACTGAAACTGGATATAAGCGAGGCCGCATCGGGAAAAGAGGCTCTGGCAGAGCTGAAAAGGGCGGCCCAGCTGGAAGTCCCCTATCAACTGGTTCTCATGGACTGGAAGATGGAGGGGATGGATGGTATTGAGACCGCAATGACCATCAAGGAGAGTTCCGTTATTGTCCCCACCCCAAAGATGATCATGGTGACCTACTATGGTCGTGAAGAGGTCATGGACAGAGCCAGGAAGGTCGGTCTGGAAGGCTACCTCATTAAACCGGTTGAACAGAGAGTACTGGTGAAAATGGTGGGCAGGGTACTTACCAATGCAACCATAGAGGCCGAAGATACCCCCTCCCCAGAGCAGGAAATGCTTGATGGTTTAGATGCTATTCGCGGCGCAATGGTGCTGCTGGTTGAAGATAATCAGATTAATCAACAGGTGGCTGCGGAAATGATGGAGAGTATCGGCATTGAGGTTGAGATTGCGGCCAATGGCAAGCAGGCTCTGGATCGGATCACGGAAGAGACCGACCCGGATCGTTTTGATTTAATTTTTATGGATATCCAGATGCCGGTGATGGATGGACATAAAGCAACCCTGAAAATTCGTGCTGCTGATGCGCCTCTGAGCAAGATTCCGATTGTGGCAATGACCGCCAACGCCATGGAGAGCGAGCGAGATAAATGCCTTGAAAATGGTATGAATGATCATCTTGCCAAGCCCATTGACCCGAACCTGTTGCACGAAACCCTGATCAAGTGGATCAAACCGAGGAATGAACGAGCAAAGCAGGTAGAACAGGTAAAACAGGAGTCAGCAACGGAAGAGGAAAACAAAGCCCCTTCCTCGACATCAGTAGAGAAAAAGAGAGATGGTTTCCTCCCTGATACCCTGCCGGGATTCGATCTTGTTACCGGACTTGCCCGGCTGGCAGGCAACAGGAAACTTTATCATGATATCCTCTTAAACTTTGCCCGGGATCATAGCCACTCCTCGCAACGTATCCATGAGATGTTTGAAGAAGAGGAGTATGAAGAGGGAAGACACCTGGCCCACGCCGTCAAAGGAAGTGGTGGCAATCTCAGTGCCATGGAACTCTACTCGGCAGCTACGGAACTGGAAAACGGCTTTGCAGCCGGTGATAAAGATCTTACCGGGGAAATAGCGGCCTTTGACATTGAACTGCAACTGGTGCTTGACTCAATCTCTACCCTGGAGCAGGAGATTCCAGAGCCAGAGGATGCGATTGTGGCAGATGGAACCTTTGATCTTGACCAGATCAACGGTCTCATTGAAGAGTTGGAGGTGCAAATTTCCCGCGATTACGGGGAAGCCCTTGAGTTGACATCCCGTTTACAGACCCTTTTAAAAGGAAGCAGTGCTGCAGTGCAGGTCGATCAACTGGTACAGTGCCTGGACAGCTTTGACGAAAAGGGGGCCTGTAACGTACTGGGAGAAATCAATCAGAAACTAAACAAAGAAGAAGCAACGGCCACTGATGAGTAAGGTTCAGCAAAAGGCGACGATACTCATCGTTGATGATGTTCTCGATAATATCAGAATATTGATCGAAATCCTCAAGGATGAGTATGCGGTCATCCCTGCCACATCAGGTGAGGATGCCCTGGAAAAACTCACCCTTATGGACATTGACCTGGTACTGCTGGATATCATGATGGGTGAAATGGATGGCTACGATACCTGCCGGGCAATCAGAGCCACCCCTGAAATAGCTGCTGTTCCCATTATTTTTATCTCCTCTCTCTCGGAAGAACTGGATAATGCCCAGGGATTTGTGGTAGGAGGTGATGATTATATCAGTAAACCTTTCCAGCCATCCTTTGTTAAGGCCAGGATCAAGCATCAGTTGACCCTGGTCAAGGTTATCAATGAACTGGAAGAGCTTGTCCTGCAAGGAAACGACTGCAACCCGCTGACCAGACTTCCCGGTCGCAATACCACCCGCTCTCTTTTGGAAAAACTTGTCAGGGAACCCTCCACAATGGCCATAATCTGTGTCAACCTGGATAATTTCAAACCCTTTAATGACAAATATGGCTATCATGCCGGTGACAAAATCCTGCAGTTTACTGCCGCCATTCTTAAAAACGTGACCACCACCCTTGAATCAAAGCGTTCTTTTCTCGCCCATTTTGAAGGTGACGAATTTGTCATGCTCATGCCGGCAGACTCTCTGGAGCGGGTAGCAGACAATATCATCCTGCGTTTTGATGAAGGAATAGGACAGTTTTACCATAGAGATGATCGCACTCGTGGATACATTGTCTCGACGAATCGATGCGGGGAGATGAAAAAACATCCGCTCATGACGATCAAGCTGGCAGCTATTGAACTCTTTGGAAAGCAGTTTGCCCACTATCTGACTCTCCTCGATACCTGCCTTGCCTTGAGGGAACAGAATGCTGAACAGGCGGGAAGTTCCTTTGCTGCCTATAAAGAAGACCACCAATTACAAAAAATATAACAACTCGCTCCGGCGGATAACAACATGGAAGGAAATTATGCAGAATAGACTTATCTGTCTCATCACTGTCGTGCTGTTGTTGGCGTTTCAACCTGTGTTGCAACCTGCTGGAGCTGCGGAGGGTATCAAGCTGGGGGCAATCTTTGCCAAAACCGGCGCAGCTGCTCCATCCAATCAGGCCCAGTTAATCGGTATCCGCTATGCCATTAAAAAAATCAACAGTCAGGGCGGGGTGCTGGGACGACCCATGGAGCTGATTGAGTATGATAACCGAGGCACTCAGTTAGGTTCCAAGGCTGCCGCACAGCAAGCGGTACAAGATAATGTGGTCGCTGTGGTGGGACCCTCCTGGTCCTCTCATTCACTCGCTGCTGCGCCGGTGCTGCAGGAAGCAGGGGTGGTAATGCTTACTCCCTATTCCACCCATGTGGATGTTACCAGGATTGGCAATTACATCTTCCGCAGCTGCTTTACTGACCTCTTGCAGGGCAAGCTGCTGGCTCAGTTCGCAATCAAGGATCTAAAACTGAAAACAGCCGCGATCATGGTCGATGTTAAAAGTGACTACAGCATTGGCCTGGCAAGATATATCAAGGATAACTTTATTCAAATGGGTGGTATCATGCTGACAGAGCAGCATTATACCCACAACCAGCATGATTTCAGCAAACAGCTCCAGGCTATTAAGGAACTGCATCCAGGGGTAATCTTTATCCCTGGTCATGACGAGGGGATCTTTATTGCCCGCCAGGCCCAGTCCCTTGGCATTGATGCCATCCCCATATTTGGAGACGGAGTAAACTACACCTCAGCCGTAGAAAAGGGCAGCGGAACACTGTACAAAGGATACTTCACAGCCCACTGGGACAAGGCCGCAACCAATATACGTTCGAGGAAATTTGTCGCAGACATTGAAAAAGAGGGCATTGAGACCATTTCAAAGGTCGCCCTTGTCTATGATTCTGTGCTTCTGCTCAAGGATGCTATCAGCCGGGCGGGTTCAACCGACCGTGAGGCAATCAGGTTAGCCCTTGCCGATACCCAGGGCTTCCAAGGCGTGTCAGGTACCTTCTCCTTTGACAAGAACGGCGATCCGGTAAAAGGAGTGACTTTTATGGAATTACGGCAGGGTAAATCCGTTTTCTACAAAGAGTTTACACCATGAGAGTTGTGAGATATGAGACTACCTAACACTCACTATTCACACTCACTACTCATCACTCATAACTCAACACTCAAAAATGACCAACCAGCGAAAAAAAGAAAAAATTCTCATTGTCGATGATGTCCCTGACAACATTCGAATATTGATTGAGATCCTCAAGGATGAATACGCTACCATACCAGCCACATCTGGAAAGCTGGCCCTGGAAAAACTCGCTGACACTGAGATAGACCTGGTTCTTCTTGATATCCTGATGCCGGATATGGATGGGTATGAGACCTGCCAGATAATCAGATCAACCCCGGACATCGATGATATTCCCATCATCTTCATCACTGCCATTTCCGAGGCAATGGATGATGCCAAAGGCTTTGCCGCAGGCAGCAACGATTACATCAGTAAACCCTTTACCCCTTCCACGGTCAAAGCCAGGGTCAAGAATCAGCTCAAGTTGCGCCGCATCATACGGGAGCTGGAAGACCTCTATCAGATAGCCCTGGACAGTAATCCTTTAACTGGACTTCCCGGAAACAATACTATCCGCAGCAGGATCGAGGATCTTCTCAAGAAAAATACAGGGATGGTCGTCCTCTATGCTGATCTTGATAACTTTAAACCCTTTAATGATCAGTATGGTTTTGCCCGGGGCGATGCGGTGTTAATATTTACCGCTGATATTTTTAGAGAGGTCATGGAGAGAATCTCCTCCAAACACAGTTTTCTCGGCCACATTGGCGGTGATGATTTTGTCCTCCTGATACCTCTTGAATTTCTGGATCAGGCGGTTGATGAGATTATTCTTCGCTTTGACGAGGGTATTCGAGGGTTCTATGATGAGGCTGATCTTGAAAAGGGATACCTGGTAACGGCCGACCGTCAGGGTGAACTGCAAAAATTTCCCACTATAAGCATCAGCCTGGCTGGAGTGAACCTGACCCAGACGGATTTTGACCATTACCTGTCAGTGGTGGACATCTGCACAGAGATGAAGAAAGTGGCAAAGAAGAAACCTGGCAGCGTCTTTGTCTATGATCGCAGAACCGGTTAGCTCTGCTCCATGATTGAACTCCGGGACATCCACAAATACTTTGGCTCAGTCAAGGCCCTGCAAGGGGTCAGCCTCAAGGTAGAGGCAGGCTCCATTCACGGGGTGGTGGGCGAGAACGGAGCCGGAAAATCAACCCTGATGAAGGTCTTGACCGGTTACATTGCCCGCACCTCCGGCAGCCTGCTTTTTTCCGGCAAGGAGGTGGAAATACAGACTCCCCGGGACGGTACCTCACTGGGGATCGGCATGTTGTATCAGGAGCCGCTTGATTTTCTTCAACTCTCGGTGCTGGATAACTTTATGGCCGGGGCTGCTGACTTCCAGCGTAAGAAGATGAAAAAGAAACTTCTTGCACTGGCGAATCGTTTTGGCTTTACCCTCCATCCCGACTCTCCCCTGTACTGGCTGACAGTTGGTGAGCGACAGCAGCTAGAGCTGCTGCGTCTGATCCACGCCAATATCCGGGTGTTGATCCTGGACGAACCCACCACCGGCATATCCGGGGAGCAGCAGGATCTGTTATTTGGAGCCTTACGATCCTTAAAGGAGGAGGGCTGTGCCATTATCCTGGTCTCCCACAAACTTGCGGAGATTGAAGCCCTCTGCGACCGCCTCACCATCCTCCGTCGCGGCAAAACCGTGGCAGAGCAGGAGCAGCCCTTTGACCGAAACTCCGTCCTCACTGCCATGTTTGGAGAGTTTAGTGACCAGCCCCCACCCGATCAAAACAGCACAGTCATAACAGCAGGTAAAAAAAAGAAACTCGTTTCCTTTCATGAGGTCTGCTCCTCCACTGGACGTTCTGGACTTGACGCAGTTTCCACTGATCTATATGAAGGTGAAGTGGTTGGCCTTGCCGGACTGGATGGGAGCGGCCAGTCGGTATTCCTCAAGATCTGCGCTGACCTTCTACCGCACACCGGTTCTGTGGAGCGATTTAATCATCAGCATTCCACTTCCTCCGATCAGGGCGACAAACAGGCGGTGTTCCTCCCTGCTGACCGGTTGAGCGAGGGCTTAATCGCAAGCCTGTCCATCCGTGAACACCTTTTACTGGCCGACAACACTCCCCTCTTCATGCTCCCTGCAACCGGTAGAGAAGAGGCCCAACAGGCAATCGAGACCTATAACATCCTTGGACAGCCGGGAACCGCTGCCGGTGATCTTTCCGGCGGCAACCAGCAAAGGCTGCTGCTCTCGCTCATTCCTGCCAAGGCTCGTTTGATCCTGATGGAAAACCCCACCAGGGGGCTGGATGTACGATCCGGCAACTGGACCTGGCACCACCTGCGGGAACAACTGCCTGAGGACGGAGCCATTATTTTTGCCTCGCCTGACCTGGAAGAGATTATGGAGCAGGCCAGCCGGGTGATAGTCTTTTTTGATGGGCGGATTATTCTTGACAGGCCGGTTGATGAAACTGATCTGGATGAAATATCCAGAGCCATTACCGGACAGGTAAACAGCGAATGTCAAATTGAAAAATGACCTCAAAATATACCATTACCCTCTTCACTGGTATCTCCATCGGAGTCCTCGCCCTGGGAGCGGTCAGCCTTTTGCTCTTTGCCCTGAACATCTCGCCGATAACCGTTGTCCAGGTTATGAGCGCAGGCTCAGCCAGCAACTGGATGCGTATCAGCCACGTCCTCTCCATCTGGATACCGCTTCTCCTCTGCGCAAGCGGTCTGCTCCTTACCTTTCGAGCCGGGCTGTGGAACATCGGAGTGGAAGGCCAAGTGGTTATGGGGGCGATTTTTGCCACTGCGACCCTCCGTTTGCTGGATGGTCAGGCAGAACCGGCTCTGGTACTGGCAATTGCTATGGCAGCGGGTCTGCTCGGAGGCGGCCTATGGGGGATGCTTGCCGGAATCCTGCGCAATCAATGCGGTGTCCATGAGATATTCGGCGGCCTGGGACTCAACTTTGTCGCTCAGGGCATCATTCTCTACCTGATTTTCGGCTCATGGAAACGGGCAGGCATGGCCTCCATGAGCGGGACAGAACTCTTTGGCCGTGATTTATGGCTCAGTGTCCCCACTGGTTGGCGGGTACCACCAATCAGCCTGACCATTGCCATCACCGCCTTTATCCTGACCGCTCTGCTCCTGGCAATCACCCGTTTTGGACTCCGCCTCAAGGCTGTGGGACAGAACCGGGAGGCGGCCCGTCTCTTCGGCATCCGTCCTGACCTGGTCAGCCTGCTGGGCATGATGCTGGGCGGTGGACTGGCAGGGCTGGCAGGCTGTCTGCAGGTAACAGGGGTCTATCACCGGCTGATTCCCTCCATCTCCAGCGGGTATGGCTATCTGGGACTGCTCATTGTCATGCTTGCCGGGTATCGGGCCGTACCTGTTCCCTTTATTGCCCTCTTCTTTGCCGCCCTGACCGCCGGTTCCATCCAGCTGCCCATTGTCATGCAGGTTGACTCTTCCCTGTCCGGGGTTATCCAGGGAGCCTTTGTCCTCAGTGCCTTGCTGGTACACGGTCTCAATCAACGGAAAAAACAGAGAGATAAACAAAAAAATAAACAGCAAGGAGCCGGCAACTGATGGACGTGTCAATACCTGTACTGGCAGCGGGCATAGCCGCCACCTCTGCCCCGCTCATCTTTGCCGCTCTGGGTGAGGCACTGACGGAAAAAGGCGGGGTCATCAACCTCTCCCTGGACGGCACCATCCTTTTGTCTGCCATGACCGGCTTTGCAGCCGCATCGGCCACCGGTTCGGTTTGGCCGGGATTTGCCGCAGCAGCGGCAACAGGTATGGCAGTGGCTCTGGTTCTCTCCGTCATTGGAATCTGGCTGGGGCAGTCCCAGGTTGCGGTGGGTTTTGCTTTGACCTTTCTCTGTCGGGATCTGGCCTATTTTCTTGGCACCTCCTACTCCCGTACTCCGGGGCCGCAGCAGTTGGCAGCACCTGTCCCTCTGCTCAGCAAGCTGCCGCTGGTGGGGCCGATCTTTTTCAACCATTCCTTGATCGTCTATGCCTCCTTTCTCCTCATCCCCCTCCTCTGGTATTTCATGTACCATACCAGACAAGGACTCATCCTGCGCTCGGTGGGAGAAAACCCCGAAGGCTGCTGGGCCAGGGGAATCCGTCCCCGCCTGACCCAAACCATCTATACCCTTGCTGGCGGTGCGCTGGTGGGTATCGGCGGGGCAGCCTTTTCCCTGGCCATCAAGCCGGGCTGGGGCCGTCCCCAGGGATGTGAGGGCATCGGGTGGATTGCGTTGGCTCTGGTTATTTTCGGCGGCTGGCACCCCCTGCGAGTTGCCCTGGGTGCCTATATCTTTGGCCTGTTACAGATAAGCGGTATCTTGTTGCAGGATATTTTTCCAACCCTGCCCTCGCAGATTTTTCAGGTTGCCCCTTTTCCCCTGATGATCTTCACCCTGGTTATTATCCACTTCAGCCGCAACCGCCAGGATCGTTGGTTCTCCCGTCTGATGGCACTGCTCAGTGGTTCACCGCCCAGAGCTTTGGGACGCAGTCATCAACAGGAATAATGGGTATGATATCGTTCACAGAAATGTTCACAGAAACATTCACAGAAACATTCACAGAAACGTCCAGTTCCCCTTTCAATTACAACAAAGGAAAACAATCGTGAAAGGCTTTTTCCAACTGATCAGTTCCAGAGAACTCCTTGAACTGATGACACAGTTTCATGCCCTGGACACCGAAACCGCTGCCTTTGGGAACAGCATGGGCAGGGTGCTTGCCCAAAACGTGACTGCCCCGGAACAACTGCCGCCTTTTTCCCGCTCAACCATGGACGGCTTTGCGGTGCGAGCCAGGGATACCTTTGGCTGTAGTGAGTCTGAGCCAGCCCTGCTCACCATTGTCGGTGAAGTCGCCATGGGGAAATCGGGTCGGGACATCTCTCTGAAATCGGGTCAGGTGAGCCGTATCTGGACCGGGGGAGAACTGGCCGACAGAGCAGACGCTGTGGTCATGATAGAGTATTCCCGCCTCTTGAGTGAGGATACCATTGAGATTTTCCGACCGGTGGCACCGGGTGAAAACGTCATTCGGGCCGGTGAAGATCTGGAAAAGGGGGAGGTGGTGCTGACACGAGGACGCAGGATCAGACCCCAGGACAGTGGTGTCCTGGCTGGACTGGGCATTGCAGGAATCCAGGTGTACCGCAAACCAATGGTCGCGATCCTCTCCACAGGTGATGAACTGGTTCCGCCTGAGCAGCAACCGGGACCGGGTCAGATCCGGGACATCAACTCCACCACCCTGGCCGGGCTGGTGGAGGAGAGCGGCGGAATCGCAAAACAGTACGGTATTATTGAGGATGATTTTGAGAGCATGTTTGCTGCCTGCCGGGATGCCCTGGCAGAGGCGGATATGGTTCTCGTCTCCGGGGGCAGCTCAGTGGGGCAGCGTGATTTCACCCTCCAGGTACTGGAGCAGCTAGACAACTCTCATCTGCTGGCGCACGGGGTCGCCATCCGACCCGGCAAGCCCACCATCCTGGCTCGGCAGGGGAATAAACCCCTGTTCGGCCTGCCCGGTCATGTGGCCTCGGCCATGGTGGTCTTTTATCTCTTTGTCCAGCCCCTGCTGCGGCGGCTGGGCGGAATGAGCAGCGATCTTGGCCTGGAATCGATCCAGGCAGTCACCGGGCAGCCCATTCCATCCGCCATTGGTCGTGAGGAATACGTCAGGGTACAGCTAATCAAAAAAGATGGCGCAGACCCGCCAACGGTCATGCCGGTGTATGGCAAATCCGGGTTGCTTACTCCGCTGGTCAAGGCGGACGGGTTACTAATCATTGATCGGGACAGTGAGGGGCTGGATCAGGGGGCGAGGGGACAAGTTCTCCTCTTCAGATGACGTGGCAACCTGAAAACTCTTCTTCTCATTTTCTGCAAGACGTTTCAACAACAGCTGCATCAGGTAAAAGCCAAACTGGGGATTCTGGTAATAGAGCTGCTTGATAGCATTATCGGTCATGAATAGCAGTTCCACGTCAGTCTTACATCTCAGGGTAGCCAGCCGCTTCCGTTCCCCTGAGAAGACCCCCATCTCACCAAAGAGTTCACCCGCTGACAGGGTAATCTCCAGTTCATCCACGACCAGAAACCCTTCCTCAAGCAGGTAAATCTTGTCCGCCTCATCCCCCTGGCGAAAGACAATATCCCCTTTTTTGAACCGCTCCCTTTTCATGTGCGGGATCATAAAGGCAAAGGACATCTCCCCATCAGATGCCTGACGCACCTTTTCGATCAGGCGGATCATCTGGATCAACCGATAGAGGTTCATGGGCAGGAGTACAGTATGAAGAACCAGCAGGGGCCAGACCTGGGTCAGGGAGGCATAGACGATAAAGGTCGCATTACTGGTCATGCCGATGATCCTGAGCGGAATCATATTTTTCATATAAAAAGTCGAAAACATGAAGAATGCCGCCAGGAACCCCAGTGCTTCAACCCAGTCCACCATCAATCAATCCTCACAATTCCTGACAATCCGTTCCGGCCCGTGGAAGACATTGACCCGATCCGGCCTGGCATAAGCGGCCAGAGTTACTCCGGCCCGCCGGGCAATGGCAAGCCCCAGAGAGGAGGGCGATGTGCGGGACATGACAATGGGGATGCCGATACGGGCGCATTTCAGCACCATGTCTGAGGTCAACCGTCCTGTGGTATAGATGGCTCCAGCCGGAGAAAATTTACCCAGCAGGATGGCACCGATTACCTTGTCCACCGCATTATGACGACCCACATCCTCATACCAGGCCTGCAGTCTCCCCTCAGACCAGAAGCCACAGCCATGAATACAATGGGTAGCCGGACCCAGGGGGGAGCTTTGCAGACCCTGGCGGATAAATTCTCCGATCTCTGGAAAGGTAATGGTACATTCCTTGAGCGGGTCAAAGGCTCCTTCCAGCATCTCCCTGGAAATTTTGCCGGTGCCGCCGCAACCCGAGGTGATAATCACCTCCTTGGGCTTCATATCCTCATCCACATCTGCGTGAACCGAGATACGTCCATCCGGGCAGACCAACACCTCCCGTACCTGGCCTGGTTCGGTTATATACCCCTGACCAAAGAGAAAACCAGCCCCAAACTCCTCCAGGTCTGTGGCAAGCACCATGGAGGCTCCGATTTCCTCATCGTTGAGAGCCACAGTATAGGGGACTTCCACCGCCACCTGTTCACTGCGCTTCTGAACTCCCTCCGGGGTGAGTACCAGGGTGTCCTGCAACAGGGTCACCTGCTCGCTGATGACAACGGAGGTATCTTCCGACTCCTGATCGGTTTTCTGATTATCCATATTCAAACCGGGCGGCAATGCAGCCAAGCCCCTTACTGTTTCTCATTTTTTTCATTTTTCAGGTTGAGTTTCACCGTCTGGTCAGGATAAATAAGATCCGGATCATTGATTTTATTGTCCCTGGCCAGACGGTGATAGTTATAGCCACTGCCGGTGTAATCTTCTGAAATTGCCCACAGGGTGTCCCCTTTATTGACCACATGCTGTGGAGCCTGTTTTGGGTCAGGAGAGTCGCTTACCCCGGTCATCGTATTATCTTCCATGACCGGTGCGAGGGACAGAGCGGGTACAGTTTCTTCTACCTGTTGTAGTGGTACAGGCTGCGGATTTTCCGCTATAACAGGTATCGAGATGACATCGGCAATGACGACCTGGGTATGATTTTGCTGAGGCTCGCTCTCAAAAGCTGCGGCCACAGTGTTTTTTTCAACAGTTGGCTGTGCT
>DAOVTM010000149.1 GCA_030633145.1 Desulfobulbaceae bacterium | reverse complement strand
ACTTTGTGGCAGGTCCCTTTGTGCCGAATTATGACGATGTTGTTGGCATCATTGCCAAGCGAAGCGAGCTGGCCTGGATTGATTACCTCAACCTCTTTCTGGTTCACCAGATCAGGGACGGCAAGATGAACGAGCGTTACAACAAACATTTTGGCACTGACGCACCCGCTGACCTGATTCAGTCGCTCAGGGACAACAGGTAAATCGTTTTGGGGTAACTGTTCCTAACAGAGTTGAGAGCGTTATATGGACTATGTGTTTCACTGGAATATAGTTTTTGCAAAGATGCCCCAGCTATTGCATGGGGCCTTTGTGACCTTGCACGTTTCAGTGCTGTCCATGTTGTTAGGCATTGTCATCGCCGTACTCCTGGCCATTGCCAGGATGTCTGATTCCAAAAAAATCTCCCTGCCCGCAACCATCTGGGTGGAGATTGCCAGGAATACCCCGGCCCTCTTTCACATTTATATGGCCTATTTTGGCCTGGGGGCCTTTGGTATCCATTTAAGCCCTTATTTTGCCGTTCTCAGCGCCCTGGTCTTTGTTAATGCTGGTTACCTGACCGAGACCTTCCGGGGCGGTTTTCAGTCCATTCCCCCAACCCAGTACCATGCCTCGAAATCACTGGGCATGACCAGCATGCAGGCCTACATGTATATCATCCTGCCCCAGATGTTTCGGCGGATTTATCATCCCATGACCAACCAGTTTGTGTGGTCGATTCTGATGAGTTCACTGGGTATCCTGGTGGGGATGAACGAGCTTTCCGGCGAGACTCAGCGGCTCCAGTCCCTCTCCTTTCGAACCCTGGAGTTCTTTATTGTGGCCGCAGTCATGTATTTTATCATTACCCGGTTTGTCCTCTTTGCGGCCTCGCTCATTGCCGGGAGAGTCTTCAGGGGGGATGTCTGATGGGTTCTTTTTTCACCCCTCTGTCCTGGCACGATGCCCCCTTTATCCTTACCGGGATTCTCAACACGATCTATATCTCGACAGTGGCAATCATCATCGGCACCATCCTGGGGCTGATGGTAGGATTTTTGCGGGCAGAGAGCAACCGTTTCACCAATGTCCTGATGGGGGGAGGCCTGGATGTGTTGCGCAGTGTGCCGCTTATCATTCAGTTGATCCTCTTTTCCACCTATATTGGTGCCACCGGCCATCCTCTGGATCCCTTTGTTGCCGGTTCCATTGTCCTGTCCCTTTACACCATGGCCTTTATGAGCGAGGTCTTTCGCGGCGGCTTTGAAAGCGTGCAACAACCCATGCAGGTCGCAGCCCGCTCCCTGGGTCTAACCTACTGGCAGACAGTCAGGTATATCCGGCTGCCCATTGGGATGCGGGCGGTTTTTCCCTCCTGGCTCGGGGTTGCCTTGAGTGTTATCAAGGACTCGGCCCTGGTTTCGGTGATCGGTTATATGGAGCTGCTGCGCACTTCGGAACAGCTTATCTCCCGCACTCAGCAGCCCTTGCAGATCCTTATCGGGGTTGGTTTCTTTTACTTTTTGATATCCTATCCGCTCTCTCTGTACGGTAAGCGTGTGGAAGGGAAAATGGTTTCATGATTGAAATATGCGATGTACATAAATCTTTTGGCGATCTGGAGGTCTTGAAAGGGATCGACCTGGAGGTCAAGAAGGGCGAGGTTGTCAGTGTTATCGGCGGCAGTGGCAGTGGTAAATCCACCCTGCTGTACTGTATAAACGGTATTGAGGATATTCAGCAGGGCAAGATCGTTGTTGACGAGGTCGATGTCCATGCCAAAGCCACCAACCAGGACAGGTTGCGTCAGAAACTGGGCATGGTCTTCCAACAGTGGAACTCCTTTCCTCATCTCACTGTCCTCGAAAATGCTGCCCTGGCTCCACGAATCGTCCTTAAAAAAAGCAAAAAGGAGGCCACGGAGGTCGCCCGGCAGGAGCTTACCCATGTGGGGCTGGGAGACAAATTTGATGAATACCCCTCCCGGATGTCAGGTGGGCAGCAGCAGCGGCTGGCCATTGCCCGTGCCCTGGCAATGAAGCCCGATTATATGCTCTTTGATGAGGTTACCTCGGCCCTTGACCCTGAACTGGTGGGCGAGGTGCTGGACACCCTGCGTATGCTCCGTGACGACGGCATGACCATGATCTGCGTCACCCATGAGATCGGTTTTGCCCGCGAGGTTTCCGACAAGGTGGCCTTTTTTCACCAGGGCATTATTGAGGAGATCGGCTCCCCGGAACAGGTTATCTCCAACCCCTGTCAGGAGACTACCAGGAAGTTTTTAAGTAAAGTCCTCCATTGAAGTTTTCCATAAAAATTCTGGCATCCTTCATTTGTCAGTTGACACTTTTCGCACAATCTGGTTCCCAAGCTGGAGCTTGGGAACAAGGAAAAGCTCCAGCTTGGGAACAAGGAACTTGTGGGAACAAGGTATTGCCAAAAGTGTCAACTACTTTTCACCTGAAATGAAGGATGCCAAAATTCTTCATAAAAGTATTCCATTGCAGGCTCAGAGGTGAACAGGCAGCGACAGGCTCTTTTTTTTGCCCTTTGTGCGGTTCTGCTCTGGTCCACTGTGGCCACCGCATTCAAGCTCTCCCTCCGTTACCTGAGTCCCATTGAACTCCTGCTCTATTCCAGTTTCTTTTCCACCATGGTGATTGGAGGCATCCTTGGGGTACAGGGCAGATTTAAACTCGTCTTGCAATGCTCGGGCAGGGAGCTGCTGCTCTCTCTTTTTCTCGGAAGTCTGAATCCCTTTCTCTATTATCTGCTCCTGTTTGGAGCCTATGACCGTCTTCCAGCCCAGCAGGCGCAGCCGATCAACTACACTTGGGCCATTACTTTGTCCCTGCTCTCTGTACCGCTGCTCAAGCAGAAGATAAGCCGCTATCAATGGCTGGCCCTTGTTATCAGTTATTGCGGGGTGGTGATTATCTCCACCAAAGGACATCCCCTGAAGATGGAATTCACTGACCTGACCGGTGTCCTGCTGGCTCTGGCCTCCACTGTAATCTGGGCCTTGTACTGGATTTACAATACCCGTGACAAGCGTGATCCGGTGGTGGGACTGTTTGTCAACTTTCTCTGTAGCCTGCCTCTGATTTTGCTCTATTATCTGCTGTTTTCCAGTCCCCGGTTTCCGGCGGTAGCTGGCCTGTTCGGTGCAGCCTATGTGGGGATTTTTGAGATGGGGATCTGCTTTGTTCTCTGGCTGCTGGCCATGAAGATGACCGACAATACCGCCCGGATCAGCAACCTGATTTTTCTCTCCCCTTTTCTCTCTCTGGTATTTATTTACTTCCTGCTCGGCGAGGATATCCTGCCTGCAACCTTTATCGGCTTGTTCCTGATTATTGGTGGCCTGCTCTGTCAGCGGATGGGGTGATGGTTATTTTGAAGCAGTAATCAAAGGAGGTTGATGAATTGTAGCGAAGTAGATATTGACATCATGGCATTATGACGCTAGAATGCTCTTTAATACAATAAATTAGAGAAAGGATAATGAACTAAGAGGATAATGAACTAAGTCAACTCTAGCTCAAAGAACTACAATTTACTCTGACCTGCTGCGGCAGAACATGCAAGTCCCGAGCCGATGTCGCTTGCACTCACAGCCCAACTCAATGAAGCCGGACATAATTATTTTCAGATAGGTCAGCACGACAAGACTACTCCAAGGACAATTTTCTGGTCAACAGTCAAAAACTGTACAAAAAACCATTACTCATGCTCCTGGAAAAACAGCGTGGGCAAATAATACCAGCAGAATCAAAAGAAGATAAGGAGGTGTTTGAGAAAAAAATAAAGGCAAATAAATAGGTCAGAGTAAGTATTAATGAGCAATTCATCAAAAAAATTTATCAGGAGGGCATGATGGTCAAATTTATCCAGCTAAGCGACTTGCACATTCACAAAGGGATGAGAGAAAGTGAGAATGTTTGCGCAAAAAAAATTATTGCGTACATAATTAATCGTTACGACAGTGCTGAAAAACCGGTGGTCCTGATCACAGGGGATATTGTAGATGACGGAAAAAGAAAACAGTATGAAAATGCTGTAAAGATACTGAAACCACTCGTAGAGAGTGGGTTTGAAGTATTAGCTGTTCCCGGCAACCATGACCATGGAAGATTTGGCAATATATATAGCAAGAGGTCAAGAAATTATTTCAGAAAATATATACTTGGTCAATTGTTGAGTGTTCCTATTGCTACAGATACCAGTGTGAACTACAGCAATATGTTTCCTCTGAAAAATACGGTTAATGATGTGTTGTTTATCGGCGTTGACTCATCTATTGGTAATTTTTCCGACGAACTGACTCATTTTGCCAGCGGTGAAGTAGGGGAGGTGCAACGGGATAGAATCAGCGGCATTCTTGGTAAAGATGAATATGCAGATATGAAGAAAATAATCTATTTTCACCACCATCCATTCATTAGAAATTATACGATGGAAATGGATGATGCCAAAGAGGTAATGCAGCTGCTGGCTGGAAATATTGATATCTGCTGTTTTGGGCATAAACATATATCCGACGTATGGTCCAGCCAGAACAGCATTGACTGGACTATGGCTTCAGGAAAGTCCACCGAACGAAACAGCAACTATAAGTTCCAGTACAGAGAGGTTACAATGAACGGCGATGACAACGAGGTTACAATGGTGACCTTTAAGGCGGATTAATTGTTGAAGACACTGTGGTCTGATGCCGGAGACAAAAAAGATCGGCGTGTCACTGTGCAATTGGCATAACTTCTCTTGTTCCCAGGTAAGTGGAGATGTTTCCAGCCTCATTTTATGGTGTCAAAATTAGTGAAATTCAATCTTTTTAACAAAGCCTTCCAGGCAACGGCAACTGTTCTGGACGATTCCCACAGCAGTAGCCGTTTAATTTCAACCCTTGCCCTGCTGCTGGCAATGATCCTCTGGGGCAGTTCATTTGTGGCAATGAAATACGCCTTTGCCTGGTTTGACCCCATGGTGGTCATTGCCGGACGGATGCTAGTGGCCTCGCTCTGTTTTTTTCCCTTTATACCCGCATTTACCAGACTGAATCTTACCCGGAAACATATCCTGCCAATAGTGGCAATGTGTTTTTGTGAGCCCTGTCTGTACTTTATTTTTGAAGCCACCGCTCTAACGCTGACTACCGCATCCCAGGCCGGAATGATAACCAGTATGCTGCCGCTTCTGGTGGCGGTAAATTCATCGTTGTTTCTCGGCGAACGGATTTCCCGCAAAACCATTACCGGGTTTACCATTGCGGCAATCGGTGCCTTATGGCTCAGCCTGGCAGCCAATGTCACGGAACATGCACCCAATCCAGCCCTTGGCAATTTTCTTGAATTCATAGCCATGGTATGCGCCACAGGCTACATTATTTTGATGAAATATTTAAGCAGGAGCCTGCCTGTTCTTTTTCTGACCGCAATGCAGGCATTTATCGGCGCATTGTTTTTTGTGCCGCTCCTTCTGCTGCCGATGATTGAACTGCCGCAAACCCTGCCTTTGCCTCCAGTTTTGTCGGTGCTGTACCTCGGAGTTTTTGTGACGATTGGTGCCTATGGATTGTATAATTTTGGTGTGAGCAGGGTTCCGGCAAGTCAGGCAACAGCGTTTATCAACCTTATCCCGGCAGTGACCTTGTTTTTTGGATTTATTCTTCTTGGTGAGCGGTTAACCGGCTGGCAGATGTTGGCCTGTCTGCTGGTTTTCAGTGGTGTCTTCTTTAGCCAGGATAGCGCAGCTCCCAAAATGGCAGACAGGTAAGCGTAGATGTGGTTCCATCATGATGAAAAATGTTAAATTAATCCTGTTCTCCGACTGATGTGTAAGTGCCTTGTCCTTTTTAAGGCTACCAACTTTAGCCTGGACATTTTTTAACCTCCTCTCGTTCCTACGCTCCAGGTAAGCGAGCCTGCGAGACTCCGTCTGTGGGAACGGAAACTGACGATCCATCGTCTCGCATCGACCGCTGGAGCGGTCATTCAAAGTTACCACGCAGGAGGTAAGCGAGCTTGCGAGACTCCGTCTGTGGGAACCAGGGGGTAATATGAGTTATCTGATTGAAATTGCGATTTGTCCAGCCTTAAGTTGGTAGCCCTTTTTAACATTGATAACCAGCAAAAGTCATAATCTCTTGACAGACAACTCAATAAGTATGATGTAGAGTAATACTTCAAAACAATAACTTAATCGACACCATACCCATCATAACCGGATGAACAGGTTCATCCCTTGAATTGTGGAGAAAACCAAATGCTGCAACGATATAAAATTATCAATCTTCTCTTCATCTCTATTCTTCTGTTAGCAAAATCATCGGCCATGGCCGATGATTTTGATGACTGCCTGCTGGTCAAACTTGGTACAACGGATGACACCGTAACCATTGGAGAACTGAAAGAGCAGTGCAGGGCAGAACTAGGGCAATCTACACGCACTATTGATGTGGTAATTGACCGAATCCATCAGGACAGAAAACACGTCCTGCAACCCTTTACCCTGATGGCTCACAAACCCAATTATTTGCTCCTGGGGGTCTATAACAGCAGCGGTTATTCATCAGTGGATCATAACGAGACCTATCAGGATAGTGCTGACTGGGACAACACAGAAGGTCAGTTCCAGCTGAGTGTCAAATTCCCTCTGCTGGTGGGCCTTTTTGATGACACCTTTGATGTTTATAGTGCCTATACCAACCGCTCATTCTGGCAGGTATATAATACTGAGCAGTCTTCTCCTTTCCGGGAAACCAACCACGAACCCGAGCTATGGGTACAGTTTCACCCCAATTGGAAGCTGTTTGGTTTTAGCAACGCATGGAACTCATTTGGGGTTGTTCATCAGTCCAATGGCCGCAGCGCAGCCCTTTCCAGAAGCTGGAATCGTGTTTATGGCTGGTTTACCATGGAACGGGGCAACTTTGCCTTTAGTGTCAAACCCTGGTATCGCATCCCGGAAGATGAAGAAAAGGATAACAACTCTGATATTGAAGATTTTCTCGGACATTTTGAACTGAGTGCCACCTATAAATATGGTGAAAATGTAATCAGCATGATGTCACGGAACAACCTGGAATCAAGTTTTTCCAAAGGGGGATTAGAGCTGACCTGGAGCTTTCCTCTCTTTGACTGGCCCTTTATGAAAGGGTATGCCCGCTACTATACCGGGTACGGCGAGAGCCTTGTTGATTATGACCAGTATTCCAATACTATTGGTTTGGGGATGTCGCTTACTGACTGGCTGTAACTTTTTTTATAGTGGAGTGTTGCTCACCACTGTCCGTCCAGTTCCCGCATTACCGCCTTTCGTACCCGATCCTGGTAATCATGGGATAGGTACCAATAATGATGCCCGCTAATATCAAATCCTCTTTTCATCTATAGTCAGCCTCGTCCATGGCAAGGCAGGCATCAAGGGAAATTACTTATGACGTATCGACAAAAAATTCTTCAACTATTAGATGATATGGGGCCAGAAAATATATGGCGCCCGGTATATGACGAACATGGCAACTTGCTGGCTGACGGCCATGAAGATATGCGCAGTACGGCAGCCGAGGATCTGGCAGAGGTTGAGTACAAGGACAGAACTGTGCTGGATATAGGCTGTAATCTGGGGATGTACTCTTTTCTGGCCAGGCGTAGGGGGGCGGCAAGCGTTGTCGGCATGGACAGCGACCCTCTGGCCGTTAACGGCTGCGAGCTGTTGGCAAAACTGTACGGGCTGGATAGGATGCAGTTTCACTGTGCGGATTTTACCGGCCTGAGTGGCGAGACAAGATATGATATTGTCCAGCTTATCAATTTTATCGGGAGAAAATCTCTGGTAAAAGGTATTCAGCCGATGCTTGATGTCTGCCGCCGCTCAGCACGCAGATCTATTGTTCTGTCCATCCGCTGCCGTTATCCTGTTCAGAGCGGCCTCAGAGTAACCCCTGACTATATGGCAGAAAAGTATGGTGCAGAATATGTATCTGGGGACATTTTTAATGCGGCCCAATTTGTTCAAGATTACCTTAATATTGAGTGTCGCCGGATATCACCTGATTACGAGGATAAGACCTTGAAACGAACCTTTCTCTTCAGCCTTGCCAAAGACGGTGTCTGATGATGACTGTACACATGAATAATGAAGCCTTGGTCATCGTTTCGGCCACATATAGATAAGAGGCATTCCTCGTTCCCACGCTCCAGCGTGGGAACGAATTTTGGACGCTCCAAGTAAGCGAGCCTGCGAGACTCCGTCTGTCATGTTGCAGCCGCTGGAGCGGCCTATAACGGTTCCCACGCAGGAGCATGGGAACCAGTGGGAATGACTTGGAATTGTTGGGCTTCGCTACGCTCAGACCAACCTACGAGATGATTCCCTCATGTTTAATTAGATAGTTATTTTTTTCCATCTCCCATAAGCACCTTCCTTATGTAGCTGTCTTGACTTTGTTCAGAGCATGGTGCCACCCTGCCAGCAGGTTGGCCCTCTCTCCTTGTCCCATCCCTGGTTCAAAAACCTGATCCACCTTCCAGTTCTTTGCAATGGTCTCAAGAGAATCAAAAAGACCAATCTGCAACCCTGCCAGATACGCTGCACCCAGTGCTGTAGTTTCTGTGATAACAGGTCGTTCCACTCTGACATTGAGAACATCGGCGAGAAAGCCGCATAACCAGTTATTGTTGACCATGCCGCCGTCAACACGCAGTTGCGTTCCCTGAACACCATCTCTGCGTTTTGCTTCAAGTAAATCAAAGGTCTGATAACAGACAGATTCAAGGGCTGCCCTGGCAAATTCTGCAGGGCCGGTATTGCGGGTTATGCCAAAGATGGCACCACGGGCATCAGGATCCCAATGCGGTGCTCCCAGTCCTGTAAAGGCGGGAACAAGATAAACACCATTATTTGACTCCAGTGAGGCCGCCATAAATTCTGTTTCTCTGGCACTCTTGATGATCCCCATGCTATCACGGAGCCATTGCACTGCTGCTCCTGCGACAAAAATTGACCCCTCAAGTGCATAGGTAATTTTTCCATCTATTCCCCATGCGATTGTAGTGAGAAGTCCATTTTCAGACAGGACCATCTCCTCCCCGGTATTAATTAGCATAAAACAACCTGT
>DAOVTM010000181.1 GCA_030633145.1 Desulfobulbaceae bacterium | reverse complement strand
TTGACTCGCACGAAACACAGGTTATGGCCTGTTGTTTTTGCCATAACCTTTTGCTACAACACAAACAATATGCGCACTGACATCCTGATAAACGCCACCCCCTTTGAAAACCGTATTGCCCTGGCCGAAGACGGCAACCTGTTGGAATTTCATCTTGAACGGCCATCGGAAAAAGGGCTGGTGGGCAACATTTACTGCGGCAGGGTGGTGCGGGTCCTCCCCGGTATGCAGGCTGCCTTTGTCGATGTCGGCCTGGCTCGAACCGGCTTTCTCTATGTCGATGACATCCACACCTCTATGTCGCAGCTGGAGAGCAGGATTGTTGACGATGAGACTCAACCGTGCAACCAGTATGTGCTGAAAACTGAAGAACCGGAAGCAGGGAAAACGCCATCCGGTTCCCTGCCCATTGATGAACTGATCAAGGAAGGTCAGGATATCCTGGTACAGATCTCCAAAGAACCTATCGGCACCAAGGGAGCCAGGCTTACCTGTCATATCACCCTGCCCTGCCGCAACCTGGTTTTTATGCCGCTCACCGATCATATCGGTATCTCACGCAAGATTCAGGACGAGGATACCAGAGAGATGCTGCGGAAGAAAATCGAATCCCTCCGTCCTGCCGGAACCGGTTTTATCGTTCGCACAGTGGCCGAACATATTTCCAACGATGAACTGGAAGCGGACATGGAGTTCCTGCTCCTGCTCTGGGATGATATCAAATCAACAGCTTCCCGCTCCCCGGTTCCCAGCCTGGTGTATAAAGACCTGGACATGGTGCTGCGCTCGGTACGCGACCTCTTTACCGATAATGTCAACGAGCTGGTCATTGATTCCAGCGAGGTTTATGAGCGGGTAATGACCTTTGTCATGACCTTTGCCCATAAGCTGAAAGACCGGATCATCCATTACCAGGGCAAGGCTCCCCTTTTTGAGGCCTACGGCATTGAGGTTGATATTACCCGGGCTCTGGAAAAAAAAGTGTGGCTCCGTTCCGGCGGTTACATCATCATTGAGACCACTGAGGCTCTGACCGTGGTTGATGTCAATACCGGACGTTATGTAGGCAAGAACGACCTCAATGAGACAATCTTCAAGACCAATATGGAGGCGGTCAAGGAGATTTCCTACCAGCTACGACTCCGTAATATCGGCGGCATCATTATCATCGACTTCATTGACATGGAGATCGAGCAGCATCGTGAAGACCTTTACCATGCCCTGCAGGAGTCGGTGCGCAAGGATAAGAACCGAGTCAACATCCTTAAACTCTCGGAATTCGGCCTGGTGCAGATGACCCGCAAACGTTCCTGTGAAAGCCTGTCCCAGATGATGTGCGAACCCTGTTTTTACTGCGGCGGAGACGGGGTCATTAAATCACGGCGTACCACCTGCTATGAAATATTCAGAAAAATAACCCGCGATGCCGGCAAGATTGAGGGGACAGGCGTGACCATCAGGGTACACCCCCGTATTGCTGACATGTTGCTGCGCGAAGAGGCGGATCATATCGAACTGCTGGAAGAGATGATCCACAAACGATTTACCATCATTCCGGTGCATGATATTCATATCAAGCGGTATGAGATTATCTGGAACGAATAGAGAATACCCATGGATAGACAAAACAGACATAGAATACGCCCCGCACGACGAAGTAAAGGACTTGGTCGCAAGTTCCTCCTGACCCTGTTGTTCCTGATTTGTGCAGCCGTGGCAATAGCAGGCTTTTTCCTCTTAGAACGCGCGAATCCAGAGATCACTCTTGGCAAGGACATTGCGTTCCTGAGCGGTGGGCCGATGCGGGTACCCCTGCTGGCCAGCGACAAGATGAGCGGGATTAGAAAAATTGATATCAGCCTGGCGCAGAACGGCAAATTGATACAACTCTATCATCAGGAATTTCCCCGCCAGGCCTGGTTGTCCAAGGCGGGTCCGGCTGAGATTAAAGAGACCATCACCCTGGATGGGGTCAAAAAGGGTGCGCAGGACGGGCATGCGGAACTGGTAGTCACCATCCATGACTTCTCGCTTAACAACATGTTCAAAGGCAATAGTACAGTCCATCAGTTTCCGGTCAAGGTGGACAGTAAAGCTCCCATGGTGACGGTTGAACATGCTCAGTTGTACATCACTCCAGGCGGCAGTGGTATTGTAGTGTATAATATTTCTGAAAAGGCTGTACGCCACGGAGTAATGATCGACGATGTATTTTTTCAGGGATTTCCGTTAGCTGGCAGCGATAAACGGTTTATAAGCTATATCGCCCTGAACTGGGACAGTAAAAAACCAGTGGATACCAGGATTATTGCCATGGATCCAGCCGGTAACGAGGGCAAGGGGTTATTCTCCATGCACTTTAAAAAAGCCAGGGAGAAAAAAGACCGAATCAATATCCCGGACTCTTTTTTAAAGAAGAAAATCCCGGAATTCCAACAGCACAACCCGGAGCTTTCCGGCTCAGACATTGAGAAGTTCGTTCAGGTCAACAACGCTGTCCGGGTGGCCAATGCGCTGCAGATAGCCGAGACATGTACCAACACGGTATCGGAACAGTTGTGGAAGGATAAGTTTATCCGCATGCCAGGTGCGGGCAAGGCCGGATTTGCCGAACAGCGCACCTATTTTTATAAAAACAAAGCCATCGACTACCAGACTCATCTGGGAATGGATATCGCATCAACGGCCAGGGTGGAGATCAAGGCCGCCAACAGCGGCAGGGTCATCTTTACCGATTATCTTGGCATTTACGGCAACACCGTTATCATAGATCACGGCCAGGGACTGGCCAGTCTCTATTCCCATCTCAGTCGTATTGACACCAGCATAGACACCATGGTACAAAAAGATGAACTGATCGGTCGTTCCGGGACTACGGGTATGGCAGGGGGCGATCACCTTCATTTTTCCATGCTGGTACACGGTATCTTTGTGACCCCGGTGGAGTGGTGGGATCAGCACTGGATTGATGTGAATATCAACAATATTATTGATGAGTGATGCAGCGTAAAGGCACCCCGTTCTTACTCTACAGTTACCTGGCAACAGAGCTGCTGGCTCCGTTCTTTGCCAGTTTTCTCATCCTGTACGGGGTATTCTTTTTAGTCCGCCTGATTCCGCTCCTTGAGGTCGTCCTGGAGCTGGGTATCAGCTTTACCGATTTTATCCGCCTCTTCTCCTACATCTTCCCCCACATGCTGCTTTATGTCATCCCCATGGCCAGCATGGCAGGTGTTATTATTGGCTTTACCCGCTTGACCAACGACCGGGAGATCCCCGCCCTTAAGGCCTGCGGCATAAGCCTGCGCCAGATGCTGCCTCCGGTGATCATAGTTGCCACCATTATCGCCGGCCTGACCGGCTATTTTTCCATTCGCCTGATCCCAGCCGGAGAACTGGCAATGCGCCAGTTGATGTTTCAACTGGCAAAGGAAAAAATTGACAGCGGCATTAAGGAAAAAAAGTTCACCGAGGCTCTGGGAGACCTGGTTGTCTATGTGGACAAAATTGATGAACAGGAACAGTGGATCGGGGTGTATGTTTCCGACATGCGCAACCGGCAGCAGCCGGTCATCATCATGGCGGAAAGAGGCTATATGAAGGCTGATGTTGAACGTATGGCCGTAACTATTGTCCTCAACTCGGGTACCATGCATAATTCCGATGCCCTGGACAGTCAGATTGTCCGCTTTTCCCGCTACCAGTTACAGATCCCGCTCAAGCCTCCCACCCGTATTGACGGGAATGATGTCACCAGATTGAGCAAGGGGAGTATGTCCCAGCAGCAGCTGCTGGAAAGTGCAGATAAATTTGGCAGAGACACACAACATGGTATAGTGTATCTGACCGAATACCATCACCGACTGGCCCTGCCTGTGGGCTGCCTTATCCTGAGTATGCTTGGCCTCCCCCTGGGACTTCAGGCGGGGCCGGGGCGCAAGGCAATCGGTATTCCCATGGGTTTGGCTTTTTTTGTCCTCTATTATATCGTCTTCACCATTTTCAGGGTCATGGTTGAAGAGTTGTCCATTCCGCTCATCCTGGGTATGTGGCTGCCCAATGCTATCTTTGCCCTGTTGACCCTGGTTATCTTTATCCGTGTTGAGCAGGAAAAACCGATTTTCTCAGACCATGTCAACAATGCCCTGGCCGGTTTGATGGAACGAATCATAGCCCCCCCTGCCAGACAAGTGCGGGCTTTCCTTACCAGAATTCTGAGCAGGAGACATTTTAAAAGCACCCCTGTAGAACCGGTTGCTATCCTGAACACCATGCTGGTTCATGCCGACCCTGAACAGCGCTTATTTCACATTTCTGAATGTGAGCATTACAGTAATCCGCAATGTTCCCTTCAATTTAACAGCATCTTTGTAGCCCGTGAAGCGGGTTTTGTTCCATGCCGATTCTGTCAGACAAAAATCAAAGAAAACGAGCAGTAAACTACGCCGTCAAAATCGGGATTACCGCTCTCCTGCTCTTCCTGATTCTGCGTAGCGTAAACAGCCGCGACACTGCTGCGGCTATGAGTGGTGTCTCGTTCCAGAGCCTGCTGATTGCCCTGTTGCTGCTCTTCTGCAGCACAACGATTGCCTCTTTCCGCTGGTACCTGATCATGCAACGGATCGGTTTTTGCCAGGGCTATCTCTTTTTTCTGAAAAGTTATTTCAAGGGCGCTTTCTTCAACCAGGGACTGCCCACCTCGGTGGGGGGAGACGGCCTACGCATCCTTGACTGCTCCAGAAGCCTGAAAAATGGTCAAAAAAGGGGCGAGCCAGGGTCAGCGGAAGATGCCTTTTTCGGGGTATTTATTGATCGCATTATCGGCCTGGCCGGGCTCCTGCTCCTGAATATCAGTGCCCTGCTGCTGAACCATACCCTGTTGCCTGCAACGGTGTATTATCCGCTGCTGTTTATCCTGTCCTGCCTGACCTGTGGACTGATTGCCCTCTTCTTCCTGCGTAAATTCCGCATCTTTACCACTGGCAGATATCTGGGCTATCTTGGTAGGTTATCGGAACGATACTTTCAGGTATATTCGTCAATCAGATCAATTTCCATCCAGTTGGGGCTATCTATCATCACCCATTTATGCGCCATGTCCGCTTTTTATGTCCTGGGTCGGGCAACGGGTTTGGACTTTCCCCTCCAGGTCTATCTGGTACTGGTTCCACCAGTCATCCTGCTGACCCTGGTACCCATATCCCTGGCTGGCTGGGGGGTACGAGAGGGAGCCATGGTTGGCTTTTTCCTGATGATCGGGGCAGATAAATCCAGAGTCTTAACCTTTTCCATTCTTTTCGGGTTGACGGCCATGGTCGCCTCTCTGCCCGGATTGATGGTCTATTTAACCCAGAAAAACAAACTGTAACCAGTCATGAAAAGTACACCTTATACCAGGAAGAAAAACACATGAATGTTGATACCATGCGGACTATAGACCGGAACGTCGGCATCCCGCTCACCTTTCTCCTTACCCTTTGGAGATGGCTGTGGGACAGTATCATGACCACCCGGCAACATCGGGAAAAAAAGATAAAAAAGATACTCTTTATTGAGCTTTCGGAAATGGGTTCCACCATCCTGGTTGATCCTGCCCTGCGCAAGGCTCGGCAGCAACTGGATGCGGAACTTTTTTTTGTTATTTTTGCCAAGAACAGGGGCAGCCTGGATCTCACCGGCACCATCCAACAGGAGAACACCTTTACCATTCGTGAGACTGGTATTTTTGTCCTGCTTCTGGACACCCTGCGTTTCCTGCGCTGGTCTCGGCAAGAGAAGATTGATACCGTGGTTGACCTGGAGTTGTTTTCCAGGTTTACAGCCCTGTTAACCGGTCTCTGTGGAGCGCGAAACCGGGTCGGATTTTACAGTTTTCACAACGAGGGGCTGTATCGGGGAGAGTTACTGACCCACAGGGTCGCCTATAACCCCCATATCCATATCGCGAAAAATTTCATTGCCCTGATCAACAGCCTGCTGGCCGAACAGCCGGAAACACCGTTTTCTAAAGAGATTATCAGAGATGAAGAGGTCAGCCTGCCGCTTATATCCTGCTCCAGTCAGGAACTCAACGATATGCACACCCTGGTCAAAGAGTATTGCCCAGACTATGATCCGGCTCGCAACCGGATCGTCCTGATTAATCCCAACGCCAGTGAGCTGCTCCCCCAGCGGAGGTGGATGCCTGAACGGTACCAGGAACTTATCCGCAGGATTCTGGCCACATCCCGGGATGTGGTGGTGCTGATTACCGGCGCACCATCGGAACAGGAAGAGGCAGAGGAACGATGCCAAGAAATTAACAGCAGCCGATGTATCAACTTTGCCGGAACGCTCAAACTGGGACAGTTGCCGATACTCTACTCCATAGCAACCCTGATGGTAACCAACGACTCTGGACCCGGCCATTTTTCTTCCATCACTCCCCTGCCCTGCTTTGTCCTCTTTGGGCCGGAGACCCCGAAGCTGTATGGTTCACTGGGCAACTCCACCCCGATCTTTGCCGGACTTGCCTGCTCTCCCTGTGTCAGCGCAGCTAATCACAGAAAGACCCCGTGTACGGACAATAAATGTTTGCAGGCAATTACAGTTGAGGAGGTTTTTACGGCAATTAAGCCTCATCTGATATCCGCAGATTACGCAGATTCACGCAGATAACTGACCAGCTATTTGCTTGCGTGCAAAGCCCATCAACAGAGCCAACCCACCGCCTATGAGGTAAACCAGCCCTCCGGCCCAGATAACATCACTGACAAAATGTCCCCCCTGGAGGATACGGGCAGTGCCAACAAGGGTGCCAAAGGTTAGTCCTAAGAGGAGAAATCCAGCAGCTGTTTTACGGTGCGAATCACGCAGTAAAAACCAGGGCGCAATGGCAAAAAAAGCGATAGATGCGTGTCCAGAGGGGAATGAACTGTTCTTCCCCGCATTGCCCGGCTGCCACATCTGGGTATAAGCAAAGGTACCACCAAATTCAACAACTTCCCTTGGCCGAGCCCGCCCCAGTTGATCCTTGAGTATTACATTTACCACCAGGCCGGGACCAAGAGCAAGAAAGAGGAGGACAAAGATAGCTTTTTTCCGCCAGAAGGCGATACTGCCAATAAAAAACCCTGACACCAGCAGACCCAATGCGGTCAAGGCCAAGACAATGGCCGGATACGGAGCTATATAATACAGTGTTTTCCAGGGGAATCCATCCCCGGCAGGCCAGAATCTCATGCCAAGAGGACTCAATTTTTTCCCACCAAGAATTGTGGAGGCAACAGCATGATCCGTATTTGTCAGCCAGAGTACACCACTGACCAGCAACAGAACCACAGTAACTACAGAGAGTTCAAGCAGCCGATTTTTCAACATAGATTTTACGAAAGAAGAGAAGATTAAGGTTGGAAGCAATTAAAAAGCATGGTATAGTTTAAATAGTAACATATCCTTTTCCCCAAGGGCGGGTAGCTCAGCTGGATAGAGTGTCGGCCTCCGAAGCCGAAGGTCGTGGGTTCGAATCCCACCTCGCCCACCATGTAATTTCAAGGAGTTAAGTGCATGCAGCTCAATTCCTTGTTTTTAACTCCCCACACCTAAATAGTTTTTCAGAATTTTTAAAATCGAATCAACATAAAAAAGTTCTTGATGGATGTCAAATAAAGGTATCCTTATTTTTTTGTCCTTGAATAAAACACTTCCAACCTACTACATACAGTATGCGTCTATTTTCCGCAACGCTATCGTGGCATTTTTCCTTGACACTCCTCTTTATCAACATTAGATAAAAAGCGTATTTTAGTTGAACGGGTATTCATTTTCAAAGACAAAATCTACTATACTATATTATACTATAATCTCGGAGGAAGAAATGAAGCTATACCATGGCGTAAAAAAGGTTATAGCTAGAAAATTAGGGTTTACTGTTGAAGAACTATCAGCAATGAGTGCCGAAACGATAGATGAGCA
>DAOVTM010000471.1 GCA_030633145.1 Desulfobulbaceae bacterium | reverse complement strand
TATATGAATATGCCAAGTGAATACTGCACCATGGAATATTTCAAGCAGTATAGTCCGGTGAGTGTGGGCTGTGTGTCAGAGTCGGAATGTCTCCAGGCAGGGGAGGTGACCTCGGAGGGGAGTCCCAGTTCTTATACCTGTAACTGTATGAAAGTGTATCCTTAATAGATCTTGTGAACAGGCGTAAAATAAATACCCACATCATGAAAATGGTGAGAACTGCCCTGTTATTATTGCTCTGTATGCTGTCTGGTGCGGTGCATGGCACTGAAGTAACAGCCAGCCAGCCCATTCTCACCGTTGATCCCCATGGCCATAAAGGCTTAATCCGGGATCTTGTTGTCAGCTCAGATAACCGGTTTCTCATTTCCGCCTCCGATGACAGCACCATCCGGGTCTGGAATATAAAAACCCGGGAAGAGGAGCGCAAGATCCTGGGGCAGGTTGGGCCTGGGCATGGCGAGATCTATGCCATTGCCCTGTCTCCAGATGACCGCTGGCTGGCAGTAGGAGGCTTTTTTTTACCAAAAGATGTCATCCGTGTGTATGAGTTTACTACAGGTAAGCTCCAGCACATCCTTGAGGGTCACACCAATGCGGTCAATGATCTTGCCTTTAGCTTGGACGGCAGTCTGTTGGTCTCCGCTTCTGCCGATTCCACAGTCAAGGTATGGGATGCCGTAGCTGGGTTTCAACTCCGTGACACCCTTAAAGGACACAAGAGCCAGGTCAACGGTGTTGCCATATTGCCCGATGCTAGCATAGTCTCTACCGGATATGACAAACAGGTTATTCTCTGGCAAGATGGGAAGCCTGAGACCTTGTACCGGTACAGTCACGGGCTTAAATTTATTGCTGTCAGCCGGGAGTGGCTTGCAGTTTCCGGCAACGGTGATGATAATCAGATTCTTATCTTTGACCATACCCTCAAGCTACGCAAAACCCTCACCAGCAAGACGAGACCCACCGGTCTGGCCTTTTCCCACAACGGGAACCTGTTGCTTGCCGGAACCGGGGCCTACCCGTGGGTATGCAACATCTATGACAGCCGCAATAGCTTTCGCATAAAGGACAGCTTCATCCTCCATGATAACCTGACCATGGCAGTTACCTTCCTGGATGATGACACTGCGGTCACGGGCGGGGGCAGCAATAACGAAATTTATTTCTGGAAAAATGGTCGGGAGCTGGGGCATATTGCGGGGCAGGGCAGGTCAATCTGGGGCGTTGCCCTGGATCAGAACGGACTGCACTGGGGAAACAGCTATCTTTCGTTACCCTGGGAACATTCCAACCCCCTGGAGCAAACCTTTGATGTTGCCGCCTTTGATCTTGTCCCTTTTACAGGTAATCCTGAACGTCTCAAAAATAAGTACCAGGACTGGTCTCTTGAGCATCGTCCCGGTGGGGACTACGGCTATCAAAACGGTACCCTGGTCATTAATAAAAATGGCAGCGAACAGGCGGTAATTACCCGTGATAACGCTACAGGCTACAGACATACCAGCTACGGTTTTACCGAAGACGGTCTTGTTTTGTCCGCTGGGATGAATGGTTTTCTTTCCGCTTATGACCGTAACGGCAGGGAGATGGCTCGTTTTACCGGCCATACAGGTGAGGTGTGGTCCATTGCTGTCCATAAGAACCGGCTGCTTTCCGGTTCCAACGATCAAACCCTCAAGTTGTGGAACCTGGATGAGCTGCGCTCGGGCAAGAAAAAAATCTATCCCATGCTCAGTCTCTTTGTCGGCACAGACGGTGAATGGGTGGCCTGGTCCAAAACCGGTTATTATAGTGCCAGCATCCAGGGAGACAAATATGTGGGCTTTCACGTCAACAACGGGGTTGACCATGCGGCCTGGTTCTATCCCGCCTCCCGCTTCCAGGCCAGCCTCTACCGTCCGGATATTGTCAAGTATGTACTAAAAACCGGGAGTGAGACCCAGGCCATTGAGCTGGCCGGCAAAACCAGGCGTACCGAAAAAATGGCACCCGGAACTATTCTGCCGCCCGCTATCGAATTGCTGCAGCCTGTTGACAGGGTTTACCAGGTGGAGGGGGATACGTTACATCTTGAGTGTCTGGTGATCCCGCACTCCAAGCATGAGATCACGGATATCCAGGTGCTTGTCAATGGCCGTCCCCTTGCTGATGCCAGAGGGCTGCGGGTGAAATTGAAGCAGAGCAACGCCATCCGTTTCAGACGCGATATAGACCTGCCGCTCAAAGATAATATTATCACCGTACAGGCACGGACCGCTTACTCAAATTCCAACCCGCTTATCCTGGAAATCAGCAAGAAAGAGAGCGGGCAGGAACTCTTTAAACCCACCCTTTACCTGTTGGCAATCGGGGTATCACAATACCGGAATCCGGATATTAACCTTTCCTTTGCCGCAGATGACGCTCTGGCCATTGAAGAACTGTTCAAGAGGCAGGGCAAAGGACTCTATGGCACGATCAAAACCAGGGTACTCACCAATGAGCAGGCCACAAAAAATGACGTTCTTGACGGGTTGGACTGGCTGGAGAAGGAGACCACCCAGCGGGATGTGGCAGTGATTTTTATTGCCGGTCACGGATTGAATGAAAAAGGAAATTATTATTTTCTCAGCCACGAT
>DAOVTM010000032.1 GCA_030633145.1 Desulfobulbaceae bacterium | reverse complement strand
GGAGACAAACACGTCTTTCATGCGGGAGAGGCCGTAAAAAACACCCCTGTGGGGGCAGCCTGCGCACATATTGGGTGGCCGCATGGGTAGTTCCAGGGGCGCAAACAGCTCTCCCACTGAATCAGGCTCAATAGATTTACGGACAATAAAGGAGTTCAGCTCGCCCTGATTTGGGATCAGATCCTTGCCTCGACACTGGATACCCATACCCTTGATATGGGTTTCCAGGAAGGGATCCAGCTCTTCCACGATGATCAGCTCGTCAACGGAATCGGCAAAGTCACGGATCATCTTCTCAGGCAGGGGCCAGACCATGCCCAGCTTGAGGACTGCCGCCTCGGGAAAGGCCTCTTTCACATAGTTATAGGGAGTCCCGGAGCAGATAAAGCCACGTTTGCGGTCTCCGTCTTCCACCCGGTTTTCCGGCAGGGTCTCAGCCAGTTCCCGACACTTTATCATCCGTTTTTCGATTTCGACCCGGCGCATCCTGGCATTGCCTGGCAGCATGACAAATTTGCCTGGCATTTTCTCAATGGTGCCGGGGCTGACCGCAATCCGTTCACCCTTTTTGACCACCCCTTTTACATGGGCAATCCGGGTTGTGATGCGAAACAACACCGGAGTATCAAGCTCCTCGCTGAGGGCAAATGCCTGCTGGAGCATCTCCTTGGCCTCGGACGGATCAGAAGGTTCCATCATGGGCAGTTTGGCAGCAAAGGCATAGTTGCGGTTATCCTGCTCGTTCTGGGAGGAGTGCATCTGGGGGTCGTCGGCATTGATCACCACCAACCCGCCGCGAATGCCGGTATAGGATGCGGTGAACAGAGGATCAGATGCCACGTTCATGCCCACATGTTTCATGGTGGCCATGGCACGTACCCCGGCAAAGGATGCGCCGATGGCTACCTCCAGCCCAACCTTTTCATTGGGAGCCCACTCGCCATAGACCCCGTCGTAGCGGACAAGATTGCCCATGATCTCGGTGGAAGGGGTGCCTGGATAGCCGGAAGCCACCTGCACACCAGCCTCGTATGCGCCCAATGCTATGGCCTCGTTGCCGGAAAGCCAGAGCTTATTGTCTTTACTGTCAAAAGCCACTGAATACTCCTGGTTTTGCTGATTTTATTGTTTGTGTTTCTCTCTTTTTACCGGGAATGGTTGTTGACCCGGTGGATACGGTAAACAACCTTGAATTACTACCCTATCACCGACGGGCAGGCAATATTTTTCTTCTATCTTTTTCAATTCTTTCCTTGCCCGCATCGTCCTGCATGATATACAATGAGTTCAATTGTTCAAAGCAGCCATTATTTGGGACAATTCTTTACTCTCCACAGAGAAGACAGAGGTGACAGAAAAACAAGAATGTTTTTGGCGTTCTTTGTACTCTTTATGTCCTCTGTGGTAATAAATTAAGGAGCGAGTATGGTGGAGTTTACCTTTCAAGACCCCTTCCCCTTAGGCCAGGACACGACCGAATATCGTCGTCTCAAGGGTTCGGAGCAGTATGTTTCTCTGGAGCCGTTTGCTGGACATGAGATTCTCAAGGTTAGCCCGGAGGGGCTGCGGGAAATGGCTCGGACAGCCTTCCATGATGTCTCATTTTTTCTCCGAAACGAACATAACCAGCAGGTTGCGGACATTCTTGATGACCCTGATGCCTCGGAAAATGACCGGGTCGTTGCCCTGGCCATGCTGAAGAATGCGGCAATTGCGGCTGAGGAAATCCTGCCTGTCTGTCAGGACACCGGTACCGCCATTGTGATGGCAAAAAAAGGGCAGCAGGTGTGGACTGGCTGTGATGACACGGAGCAGTTATCACACGGAATATTTGATGCTTATACCTGTGAAAATCTACGCTATTCGCAGACCGCACCCCTCGCCATGTTTGAGGAGGTCAACAGCGGCGACAACCTGCCAGCCCAGATCGACATCTATGCCGTCCCCGGTGACCAGTACCGCTTTCTCTTCATTGCCAAAGGCGGCGGCAGTGCCAATAAGAGCTTTCTTTTCCAGGAAACCCGGGCTTTGCTCAATCCCACTGCCCTGCTTTCCTTTCTCATTGACAAGATGAAGAGCCTGGGTACGGCTGCCTGTCCTCCCTACCACATCGCCTTTGTTATTGGCGGCACCTCTGCGGAGGCCAACCTGAAAACCGTTAAGCTGGCCTCGACAAAATATCTGGACACACTGCCGAAGAGCGGTAATAAGCAGGGACAGGCCTTCCGTGACCTGGAGCTTGAAGAGCAGTTACTGGTTGAGGCAGGAAAGTTGGGCATCGGTGCCCAGTTTGGCGGTAAATGTTTTGCCCATGATGTCAGGGTGATCCGGCTGCCTCGTCATGGTGCCTCCTGTCCCATCGGCATGGGGGTGTCCTGTTCAGCGGATCGGAACCTCAAGGCTCGTATTGATCGGGAGGGGATCTGGCTGGAAGAGCTGGATCGTAATCCGGGTCGGTTGATTCCAAAAGACCTGCGTGACAGCAGCGACAATCAGGCTGTAATCATTGATCTGAACCAGCCCATGGCACAGATTCTGGAGCAGTTAAGTCGGTACCCGGTTGCGGCACGGGTGCTGCTCACCGGTTCCATTATCGTTGGGAGGGATATTGCCCATGCAAAATGGAAAGAGATGCTGGACAGGGGGGAATCGTTACCCGACTATTTGAAAAATCATCCGGTCTATTATGCCGGGCCTGCCAAGACTCCTCCGGGCAAGCCGTCCGGTTCCTTTGGCCCGACCACTGCCGGACGGATGGACTCCTATGTGGATCTCTTGCAGGGCAAGGGCGGTTCCATGGTCATGATTGCCAAGGGAAACCGTTCGCAACAGGTCACTGATGCCTGTCAAAAACACGGTGGTTTTTACCTGGGCTCTATCGGTGGCCCTGCAGCCCTGCTTGCTGAGGAAAATATCCGCCGGGTGGAATGTATTGATTTTCCGGAACTGGGCATGGAGGCGGTCTGGCGGATTGAGGTGGAGGATTTTCCTGCCTTTATCCTGGTGGATGATAAGGGGAATGATTTCTTTCAACAGCTTGGATGATCCACAGATTACGCAGATTGCGCAGATAAAAAACAGAAAAAATAATCTGCGTGAATCTGCGTCATCTGCGGATAAATAACAGGGATAGTTTAACAATGGAGTTACAGTCAATTCTTCTGGTTCTGGCCGGTACCGGAGTAGGAGTAGGAGCTGCATTCACCGGTCTGGGCGGTGGATTTCTCATGATCCCCATCCTGCTCTATATGGGGTTTGCTCCCCCCAAGGCGGTGGGGACCTGTTTTCTGGCCATCTTGGTTATCTCCATTTCCGCCTTGGTCGCCCATAATAAACTCGGTGATGTTGATTACCGGGTGGGCATTCTGCTGGGCATCGGCGGGGTGGTTGGAGCCCAGATTGGAGCCAGGCTGGTGGAGCATGTCTCAACCGGGCAGTTTAAGAAGATCTTTGCGGTTATTTTGATGCTGTTGGCCCTCTATATTTTTTTTAAAAAGTAAGTGGTTTTTCTTTGCGCAAATGAAGTACTATGCTTACATTGTGGTCTTGAAGCCATTTAAAGGTATAAACTAATCAAGAAGGAGAATGTATGAAGCGTGTATTAACAGTAGTATGTGTACTGATGCTGGCTGCCGTCCCGGCAGTAGCAGAAGAGAAAATCGAGTTGAAGACCGATGTGCAGAAACTTAGCTATGCCCTGGGCATGGACTTGGGTTCCTATTTTAAAACTCTGGGTGAAGATCTTGATCTGACAGTCATTCAGAAAGGAATTGCTGATTCCTATAACGGCAAAGATGTCTTGATGACCCCGGAAGATGCCGCCGCAGTACAGAAGCAGTTTGCAGCCAACCAGCAGAAAAAGCAGATAGAAAAGATGCAGGAGATGACTGCCACCAATAAAAAAGCCGCCGAGAAATTCCTGGCGGAAAACAAGGGTAAGGAAGGGGTTAAGACCACCGATTCCGGCCTCCAGTACAAGGTTGTTAAACAGGGCGAGGGTGCCGTGCCCAAGGCTGGGGATACTGTCAAGGTTCACTATAAGGGAACCTTGCTGGACGGGACTGAATTTGATAGTTCCTATAAGCGCAATGAGCCTGCTGAATTTAACGTGAATCAGGTTATCCCCGGCTGGACAGAGGCTCTGTTGCTGATGAAGGAAGGTACCACCTGCCAACTCTTCCTGGCTCCTGAACTGGCCTACGGAGACCGTGGTGCGCCGCCGGTGATTGAGCCGGGTTCAATGCTTCTCTTTGAGGTAGAGCTGATTGAGATTGTCAAGGCTGAGGAAGAGATACCTGCCGCAGAGAAGGACACCAAGGCTAAGAAATAGACTGCTGGCGGTACTTGTTTCTGCTTTTCTTATGTGGAATTTTTGTTTAAACCATTTCTTTGGAGCCGATCATTAAGCTGAAGAAAAAATGTTGCCGCAAATACAAGAAGAAGAGCAAGCATTGTAAAAAATGTCCTGTGAAGCTGCAGCAGCAATGTAAGCTTGAGGCCAAATGTAAATGTGGTTCGGAAAAGAAAAAAGGTGAAAACAAGTGAGTTATCAGGCCGGTTCCTTTGGGAATCGGCCTTTTTTATTCCCGTATTATTTGTATCACCCGTTCATCAAGACAGGAGCGAAGAAAGCGATTCATGGGTTGCTGATCGCCTGATGTGTAAAATGAAAGCATGAGACGGTTAAATTCCAGTTGACGCTTTGCGGGAAGATTTATAGCCGGAAATCCGGCATCCAGCAGTAGGCCGTTCATCATGAAGCGACCCAAGCGTTTATTTACATCGTAAAAAAACTGGAATCGTGCCATGCTGAGAAAAATAAAAATGGCCTGATCGTAAATATCCTCTAACTCCTGAGCATTTTTAATCATCTTGCCAAAGAGGACTGGTAGTTCGCCAGCATTGGGAGGCATGTATTCGGTGCCTGCTATTGTTACCCCGCCCGAACGGAACCGCCCCCATTCAAGGGCTTCATCCTTTGCGGCTATTGCGTGGAGTTGACAGGTTTTTTCCAGGGCAAGTTCAAACGTATCCTCTTGTAACCATCTAAACAGAGTCAGCCATGCCTCTGACTGATTGAGTACTATCTGCTGATCTGAAAGCTTATGCCCTCCAACGGTTATGCCGTCAAGAAGGGTCTGAATTTCAGGCAAAGTAAAGTTGATCCCTTCAAGGTTTACAGCATCACAGACCAGCTCGGACAGTTGCCGTCTGGCAAGCTGCAACGCCTTGGCCTTATTTGGTGCCATATCCCAATGCTGATCCTGTCCCTGCATATCAATACTGCAATCCTACCCGGTCTCTAACAGTTTCAATGGTTTGCGTGGCTTTTTCACGGGCCTTGTCCGCCCCGGCAGCGAGAATTTGTCGTAAATAATCTTGATTATTCAGCAGCTCTTTTTTCTTTGTCCTGGCATCTGCGTAGTAATCCCTGACAAGCTCAAACAAATCCTGCTTGAGGTAGCCATAAGCTGCCCCGCCGTTTACATAGAGGTCATGCACATCTGCCATCTTTTCCTGAGAGGCAAAGAGCTTGAGCATAGTGTACAGGTTGCAGGTGTCCGGGTTCTTGGGATCTTCCACCGGGGTGGCATCGGTTTGGATCGACATGATTTTTTTGCGCAGCGGTTTGTCGTCCAGAAAGATGGGAATAGTGTTGCCGTAGGATTTAGACATCTTCTGTCCATCCAGGCCGGGTACTGTGGCCGTGGTCTCACTGATGGCAGGTTCCGGCACTACAAAGGTGTCGCCAAAGGTGTTGTTGAATTTAATGGCAATATCCCGGGCAACTTCCAGGTGTTGTTTTTGATCTTTGCCCACCGGGACGATTTCCGACTGATAGAGGAGGATGTCTGCGGCCATCAGGACCGGATAGGCAAACAGCCCATGGCTGGCGGCAATTCCCTTGGCAACCTTGTCTTTGTAGGAGTGGCACCGTTCCAGTAACCCCATGGGGGTCAGGGTGGAGAGTATCCAGGTCAGTTCACAGACCTCGGGGACATCGGACTGAACCCAGAAGGTACATTTTTCCGGGTCAAGACCCAGAGCCAGGAAGTCGGCAGCCGCTTCGAGAGTACCGGTGGATAATCTGTCCCGGTCATGGACTGAGGTGAGGGCATGGAGGTCAACGATAAAAACGTAGAGGTCTGATTTCTCCATATTGGAGATCATGGTCTTCATCATGCCGAAATAGTTGCCGATATGGAGTTGGCCTGAAGGCTGGATTCCTGAGAGTATTCGTTTCATGGTTTCAAGTATATGGTTTTGAGGTTCTCTAAAAGGTAAAGGGAGATTATACCCCAAAAACAAAAAAAAGGGGAGGGGAGATTTTCATCTCCCCTCCCCTGTTCAGCTTTTTGCAGTGTCAGCTTACTTTACTTCTTCAAAGTCAGCATCCACGACATCATCATCTCCACCGCCAGCGTTTGCTCCTGCTGCTCCAGCTCCTGCCGCACCAGCGGCTCCGGCAGCCCCAGCACCGGGATCACCACCCTGCTGATCCTTGGAAGCCTGTGCATACATCAATTCCGCCAGCTTATGGGAAGCCTGGGTCAGAGCCTCAGTGGCCTTTTTGATGGTTTCTGTATCATCGCTCTCAAGAGCCGTTTTCAGGTTCTCGATTTCTTTCTCCACATTACCCTTGGTCTCGGCATCAACCTTGTCGCCGAGATCGGTCAGGCTCTTTTCAGTCATGTGAATCATGGAGTCGCCGTTGTTCTTGGCTTCAACCAGTTCCTTGCGCTTCTTGTCCTCGTCAGCGTGCAGCTCCGCATCCTTTTTCATGTTTTCGATCTCTTCCTCGCTCAAGCCGGAAGAGGCGGTGATGCGGATGGACTGCTCCTTACCGGTTCCCATATCCTTGGCGGAAACGTGGAGGATACCGTTGGCATCCAGGTCAAAGGTGACCTCAATCTGCGGTACGCCACGGGGTGCCGGAGGAATATCGTTCAGTTCAAAACGACCGATTGTCTTGTTGTCATTGGCCATTTCCCGCTCACCCTGCAGGACATGAATGGATACTGCGGGCTGATTGTCAGCCGCAGTGGAGAAGATCTGGCTCTTCTTGGTCGGAACCGTGGTGTTCTTCTCGATCAGCTTGGTGGTTACCGAACCAAGGGTCTCAATGCCCAGAGAGAGCGGGGTAACATCCAGCAGCAGGACATCTTTGACATCACCCTGCAGTACACCGCCCTGGATGGCTGCACCAATGGCAACTACCTCGTCTGGATTCACGCCTTTATGGGGATCCTTACCAAAGATCGCCTTAACCTTTTCCTGCACCTTGGGCATCCGGGTCATACCGCCGACCAATATTACCTCGTCAATCTCAGAGACATTCAGACCGGAATCTTTCAGAGCGGTCATGCAGGGGCCTTCACAGCGGTCGATCAGGTCACCCACCAGAGCCTCAAGTTTTGCCCGGGACAGTTTAATGTTCAGATGTTTAGGGCCAGAGGCATCCGCAGTAATGAACGGCAGGTTGATGTCTGTCTCCATGGAAGAGGACAACTCTTTTTTGGCCTTTTCCGCCTCTTCCTTGAGGCGCTGCAGAGCCATCTTGTCCTGACGCAAATCAACACCGTTTTCCCGTTTAAACTCATCGGCAAGCCAGTGGACAATGCGCATGTCAAAGTCCTCACCGCCGAGAAAAGTATCACCGTTGGTGGATTTTACCTCAAAGACACCGTCGCCGATTTCCAGGATAGAGACATCAAAGGTACCGCCGCCAAGATCAAAGACTGCGATTTTCTCTTCGCCCTTTTTGTCAAGACCGTAGGCCAGCGAGGCCGCTGTTGGCTCGTTGATAATACGCTGTACATTGAGTCCGGCAATCTTGCCTGCGTCCTTAGTGGCCTGGCGCTGGGCATCATTAAAATAGGCTGGTACGGTAACAACCGCATCGGTGACAGCCTCGCCAAGGTACTCCTCAGCGGTCTTTTTCATCTTGCCCAGGGTCATGGCTGAGATCTCTGCAGCGGAATACGATTTTCCGTCAACCTCGACCATGGCATCACCGTTGCTGCCTTCAACAATGGTAAAAGGACTCAGCTCAATGGATTTTTTGACCTCAGCGTCCGAAAATTTACGACCGATCAGCCGCTTGATGGCAAACAGAGTCTTGGTGGGGTTGGTTACCGCCTGCCGTTTGGCAACCTGACCCACCAGTCGTTCTCCCTTATCTGAGAATGCAACAATGGACGGGGTTGTCCGGTTGCCCTCGCTGTTTTCAATGACCTTGGGCTCGCCGCCGTCCATGATGGCGACGCACGAGTTGGTGGTACCCAGGTCAATGCCGATTATCTTTCCCATGATTATTATCTCCTGTTATGTGTTATATAAAACAAATAATTCGTGTTGGTTTTTTCAATACCTACAATGCGCATGAAAACCGGTTTGTCAAGGCGGATGCCGGTTGCGCAGGAAAAAATTTCCTGTTATGCAGGGCCGCTGGAAACAACGACTTGTGCATGGCGTAACACCCTGTCCTTGAACATATATCCCCTGGCAAATTCACGCAGGACGTGATTCTCATCCACCTCATCACTGGCCTCCATGGTGAGGGCATCCATCTCGTCGGGGTTGAACGGTTTGCCTATGGACTCAAGCGGGGTGACATCAAAACGCTCCAGCATGGAATCGAGACCTTTTTTGGTCAGGTCAACTCCGGCCAGCAGGGCTTCGAGTTTCTCCATGGGGTCTCCTTCAGTGATTCCGCCCTGTTCCAAGGCTCGATCCAGGTTATCCACAGAGGTCAGTACGTCGCGGAGGATGTTTTCTCCAGCATATTTGAGCATCTTCTGCTTATCCCGTTCCATGCGTTTTTTGAAATTGTCTGCATCTGCGGCAACCCGCAGCATTTGGCTACGGGTTTCCTCCAACTCCTCCTGGAGGGACTCAATGCTCACCTCTTCTTCCGTGTCGGTATTGTTTTCTTCCCGGACGGATTCTTCCTCCGGGGTCTCGGTGAGTTCCTGTTCTTCAGCTGGATCATTGGTTTTTTTATCTTCAGGCATCTATTCTCCTACAAGTAGTAAGTATCAATAAGTAACGTATTAATATCTGCAATGGTAACTTTTCCGGATACGATCATGTCCCCCACGATTATGTCCCATAAGGGCAGGCTGCCGGATAGAGTCTGCACTGCTTCTGTCAAGTCTGGAGCAACAATAAGTATGGGGATTTACCGTGTCAAGGCTTTACACATTGAGAAAGTTGTCGTACATTAAGCAATATTGGTTTTGTCATCTTTAAAAGGTACAACAAACATGAACAAGAAGGGAAAAATATAACAGGTCTAATTTTTATGGAAAAAACAATCGGCATTGATCTTGGAACCACAAACTCCGTAGCAGCGATAAGAAAAGTATCCACGGAGGTTTTGAAAAACGCAGACGGTGAACAGATTACCCCCTCCTGCGTAACTGTAAAAAAACGCACGCTGCGCAAGCCCCAGTTCATAGTTGGTCGTAGTGCCTTGGAATGGCTTCGCCAGGAACCGGAAAATACTGTCACCGCTGTCAAAAGACTCATAGGGCGTAATTACCATGACCGTGAGATACAGGAACTCATAGCCGGTCATGGGCTGTCGTACCGGGTTGCGGCTCACTCAAGGGGTTCGGAAAACAGTATTGCCATTTTCGCTGGAGGAGAGGAATTTACTCCAGAAGAAATCTCTGCAAAAATTCTTGGCGCAATCAAGGAAGACGCAGAAAAAAGCCTGGACAGCGGGGTGGATTCCGCAGTTATCACTGTGCCAGCCTATTTCAATGATAAACAAAAGCACGCCACCCGCACTGCTGCTGCTCTTGCCGGTCTCAAGGTGCGCCGTCTCCTGCCTGAACCCACTGCGGCAGCGATCTCGTTTGGGGTTGATACGGTTTCCGGTGATCAGGGCAGTACGGTACTGGTCTTCGACTTTGGCGGCGGCACCCTTGATCTCTCCATTCTCACCATCAGCGGCGGTCAGATTATTGAAATGGGCAAGGGAGGTGACATGTGGCTCGGTGGTGAGGATATTGACCGCCTGATTATAGATCATGTACTTGCGGAAACCGCCCGGGAAGAAGATATTGAAGATATTCGTGTTCTGATTGAGCAGCAGGATCCGGCTCGCAAAAACCGTTTCCTTGCTGAATTAAAGACAGCCGTGGAAAAGGCCAAAATCGCCCTCAGCGACAACACTGAGACCTTTGTTGAAATCCTGGGTGTGTTACAGGATGAGGACGGTGACGGCATTGATGTAGAGGTAGAACTAACCAGGCAGCAGTTTGAGGAGATGCTGGCTCCGAAGCTGAAAAACATGGTTGAGCTTGTCCGCAAAATTATCCAGGATGTTCATTTCACGCCTGAACTTATAGATAATATCCTTCTTGTGGGCGGCAGTTCTCGTATCCCGGCTGTTCGCAAAGCCATGCAGGAAGAATTTGGTGCGGAAAAAGTAATGCTTCATGAACGTCCCATGCTGGCTATTGCCGAAGGCGCAGCCATTCTCAGCCATCGTCTTGCCGATGTGCTTGAATGTCCCGGCTGCGGTCAAGAGGTGAGCCAGAGTGAAACAAGCTGTCCTAACTGCTCCTTTGACCTTGATGCCTATACCGTGGATCAGGGGCTGGTTGACATTGTCCATGCCGCAGCCCATGACTATTCCATCGGGCTGGAAGGAAAACAGCGTTTTCTGATGGTGGAAAAAAATACCCCTCTTCCCTGTTCGAGTACTGAAATATTTCAACTCGTAGATGTTGAACAGGAACTGGTTCATATGAAATTCTATAATATGGTCAATGAGGCGGAGGAGAGCATCGGTGATCTCTGGCTTGGCATTGATATCTCTGAAAAGGAAACAAGAAGAGGAGATAAGGGTAAACCGTCACAAATAGAAATTACCCTGGATATAGATGAAAATAATCTGGTGTCAGTGAATGCGGCCCTGCGGGATCAGCCGGAGGTGAATATTTCCAAAACACTGTCCAGGGGGCAGGCTGATGAAAAGCTCTTTCTCTCTCTGGAGAAGGCCATACACGAGGCGGATGAGCAGGAATATTCTTCCTATACCATAATTGACCTGCTCAACAGGACGCGTTTCATTATCAAGTCCATCAATGGGGTGGTTGATGATAAGACCGGCGAGGTTGATGAAGCAGAATATAAACGTGCGAAAGGTCAAATAGAGAAGGCAATAAAGATAGCGGAAGATGAAACCGCACCTGTAACCAAGATATATTATGCCGAATCCATGCTGGAACTTTTTAGCCCCGCAATTCCGCCAGCAGCGCAAAAAAGGCTTCGAAAAAAGCTGGAACTGTTACGCAGAGAGGATCAGGAAGGTTCGTATAAGGCAACAATGCGGGCATGTGACGGATTATCAGACACCCTGGATGACGATGATTTTGCGGTTGCCAGTATATTGTCACAGATATCCAATGCCGCTGAGTACTGTATAGATTCAGAACCGGCAAAGGCATCACAATTTATGAAGGTTGTTCATGATATGCTGAAGCTTGACCAAAACGCAAACGCTTCGCAAGTGATGGCGCAACTCTCTGAAATAATGCCTCAGGTAAATGAAGTTCTTGACAGGGAAGAGAATGAGACGCGAGTAATCCACAAGGATATTCGTAAATAACGATGCAGACTATCACCTGTCCGGTATGTGAACGTAAGGGGCTGCTATCCGGTGCAGCCACCTGTCCTCAGTGCGACGCTGATTTGACCTGTTTTCAGGCTCTTGACGCATTGGCCGCACAGGGGGCAGTTGTTGCTGTACACAACAAGATCGGGGAGAAACAGCAGGATCTCCACCAGGATATTCCTCAGAAGCACTACCCATCGGCTGGAGTACGAGGGATGGGTTTGGGGCTAATATTCATTCTGCTCTTGTGCTTGGGGCTTGCCGTCCTGTCATGGGATATGAGGAATAAACTCGTTCTTTTGGAAACGCGGCTGGCTGCCCCGGGTACGGATATCAGGGCAAGAGGACAAGACAGCAGGGGGAAAGCGGAAAAAACAGAGACTGATATGCTCTTGCCAGCAATGCAGACAATGCTGGCAAGGTATTTTGATGATTTGCGTGGCGTGGAGGAAAAACTGAATGATTCCCTAACTGGAATTGAGCGGATCAATATTCGGCTTCAGACCATGGAAAACAATAATAAAGACAGTGTTGAGGATCGAGTTAAAGACCCTATTGAAGATCATATTGTTGCGGCAGTGCCGGTGAGTACAGACAGTAAAGTGAAAAACAGTGCATTCAAAACAGCTCCTGAAACCTTTCTCTATCAGGTACAAGAGGCAGACACTCTCTGGGCAGTGGCAGAGCGATTGTATGAACACGGAAAATATTATCCCGTCATTATGGAGCAGAACCCCGGTCTTGTGATCAGTGGAATGGGAGCGGCAAAAGAAATTCGTCTTTTTGCCGACCAGAATAATGTTGAGCAGATCTATCAACAACGGGTGCAATGGAGAGGTGAATACGCACTCTGGAGGCATGAGGTTCAGCCGGGTGAAACATCCGCCTCTATTATGATCCGTTTTCAGTCCGTTTATGACGAAGCCAGAGTTTTTTGGGACAGTGAACCTGAAATCGAGGTCGGAAAAGATGTCATAGTGATTCTTCGTTAAAACCAGGCTTGAATTATAATGCAATTAACCTGTAAAAATAGAATAGAAAATGGCAAAGAAAAAAAAATCTCCTGAAGCAATACTTAAACGTGCGGAAACCCTGTATGGCAAAAAAAGTTACCAGGCCGCGCTGAAAGAGTATCAAAAGTATAAAAGGGTCGCCCCAGAGGGACTCACTGATACCGTCAGCAGCCATATTGAGCAGTGTGAAAGAGAAACAGCTCTCCTCCGTGCTAAAGAACTGGTCAAAAAGGGGCGCAAGCTGCTCGGTAGGGGAAAGCTGGAACAGGCCTTGGAGTGCTTTGAAAAGGCTCATGCTGTTACCGGTGACAGGCAGCTAGCTGATATGATTTCAGAACTGCGGGTAAAGTCTGCGGGCATGGATAAAGCCGCATCTGCGGATCGGGCCGAGGCAGACGGTGACTATCTCAAAGCGGCTGAAATTCTTGCTCAGCTCTATGAGGCGAAATCGGACAAGGGCCTACTCTGCAGGCAGGCACACTGTTTGGTACTGGCTGAACAGTGGGATCAGGCTCTTGAACTTTATGTGCAGGTGGAATGTTCTTCTCCTGCTGAATGGTATAATTACGGTTTTGCCCAGGCAAAAAGCGGCCATTATGGGGATTGTCTGAACAGTTGGCAGAATATTCGATCAAAACACCCTGATTTCATCGTCCAGAAGAAGAATGTTAGCGAATTGTATATCCAGAAGCTGGCCAATGATCTGAATCAGGCTCAACGCAACAATGCGCTCTTCGAGGAGGCTGGAACGGTACTGGAACAGCTGGAGTCTGTTGCCGACCTGGGGGATGATGGACAGAATCTGCTTGCCCGGTGCCGCTCGCTACGGCTGGGACAGCTCTGGCAGGAAGACAGGTTATGGGATATCAGAAAGATGCTCCCGGAAGCCGATACCATGAATTCCGCAGAGCTGGCCATCCATGCAAAGACTGCGTATCAGCTGCTGGACCAAGAAGGGGCCAAGGCTCCACTGTCCCTGGTGTATGATTTTATTGACTACTGGCTCAGCGCACTACTCCATCCCGAGACTGGCTGGAAGTATCCGGATGGATCTGGAGAAACTGACCGAACCTGTCAGGCTCTGCTGGATATGGGTTATACCCTGATCCGTAAATTCAGTGAACAGCATCCTGAAATCGGTTCCACTCTCACTGAACAGTGGAAGGAGAACCTTGTTCAACTCAAAACCATTGCCAGCCTGATATCCGCTCAAACAGAGAACGAAACAGGGCTTGCTCCATACAGCCCGGCTCCTGCTCTTAAGGCCGGACTCGGAGAGCAGTTGTTTGTGCTTCTGGAAAAACATGAGGAGGCGTTCCCGGACAAGGCGGCTTTCCTGGCAACCGGGGCAGCGTATTCATTGGCTGGCAAGGCAATGATCATGGCCAGGGACAGGGATTACGAGGGCAGCCTGCAGGAAATTACGTTTTTGGAAAAAGTCAATCAAGATCCCTTTCTCGACCGGGGTGCGGCTCAGGTTAAGCTGGAATGCGGCTTGAATGAGCTGGAAAAGGGTCAATACCGGGAGGCTGAACGATTGATTAATCCTGTCCTTTCCCGTCTGGTTGATTCTGGCAGCCTGACCGGTAAACTGCTTGCCGTCCTTGAACAGTCGATTGAATATCGTTATAATCTGGAACGACTTGCCAGCTCCGTGAATATATTGAGTACACTGCAAAAATTTCTTTCTTCCCAATCCATAACACACCATCGTTCAGAGGCCGTGAATGCACTCCTCTGTGTTTTGTTGACTGAACAAGCTTTTATTCTTAGTAAAAATAAGAAGGCCAATATCAGGATCACGGTGAAGTCTCTGGAAAAGGCTGCTGCTTTGAATCCCGGGAATGAACATACCCGGGTTGCCCTGCGGGAAGTCAGGATTGCTCATGACGCTAGCGAGATTGATACAGCAATAGGTCAGATGAAAATAGCAAAGGCGGCTCGTATCGCTATTGCCAGTGATTATCCTGAGGTACGGGATATTTTCTTTTCTTTTTGCAAGGAATGTTATGAAGGTTTTGATAAAATGGCTAATCTTGAGAACCAAAAATATAAACGGCTGTTCCTGCAGGATTTTTTGACGAGTTGTAGAAATGTCGATCCTCTACATCCTGTTACCATGGAACTGGAAGACGCACTGGACGAATTGGACGAATTGGACGAACTGAACTGAAAAATAAGAAAAGAAAATTACCAACCAATACAGAATGAACCCCTATACGATCCTCAATATTGACCGGAAAGCGACAGCGCAGGAAATTGTCCAGGCATCGGCTCTGGCTCTGCGTGAACGTAAATATTCAGCCCGTGAAGTAGCTGAAGCCAGGCAGCAGTTAATGAACCCGGATGCCAGGCTGATCCTTGACTTTGTCCATTCCGTGGATCTGGACTTGTTGATAAAGAGCGACACTGGCAGCTATGGCGAAAGAACCGACGATACAAGGGGGATAGGTACCTTGCAGCGGCTTACTCTTTTTGATGATAAGGCTTGAATCAAGGTGATTACAGATGGATGAACATCCTCAGCAGTTCTTGCGGGACAGGCTTGTTTCGTTTCAACGTGATATTGCCCGGTTGAAGCAGCAGGACAGGGAGCGTGAAGAGTTGTTTCAAGATCGGGAACGAGCATTCCTGCTGGAGCTTTTCGCAATACTGGATGGTTTTGATAACCTGGAACGAAATATTTGCGACAAAGAGGATACCCTGGACAAGACAGGACGGCGGTTAGTGAAAAATGTTCGGGCTATAAAGCGGAAGATGCTCAGGCTGCTCCGTACCCGCCACGTTGAGCCCATGGAAATAAATGACAATATGGCGCAAATGGAACAGTGCAAGGTAGTTGGGGTGCAAACGGATCCGACTAGGGAGAATAGAGAGATTATTTCCGTAGAAAAGAAAGGGTATATTGATACTGAACAGAATACCGTTGTGCGCAAGGCCGAGGTTGTGACGGTGAACAATG
>DAOVTM010000243.1 GCA_030633145.1 Desulfobulbaceae bacterium | reverse complement strand
TAATTATTCCTCCAACAATTATACGAAAATGCCCCTCTCTTTTATAGTGCGCCTCCTGTATCTGGTTTTTTCCCCCCTCATACTCACACCCCTTATATTCATATTGGGCAGCCAGGTACAATCCTATGCCCAGGATGGCCCCATCCGAATAGTGGTGTTGCCATGTTACACGTCTGAGTCGGCTAATATTGACAAACGGATTGCCGCCCATTACCGGCGCACTCTCAGTGCCATCAACAACCAGCTTGTGGCTCACGGTTTCGAGGTCATCAACCCAAATGCCTACACACAATTGCAGGAGGAGCGCAACCGCCTTGCCGAACGTGTTCGCAGTGATTCCGTACTGGCAGCCGGGGAACTCTGCAAACGCTTCCAGACCGACGCAGCCTACCTGGCCTGGCTCGATGTCCGAACCAGCCGCCTTAAAGATTCCTCCTGCCGGGCAACTATCACCCTGGAGGGAGTGGGCTATGATGCCGGGGGCCGGGACCTCGGTGCCGGGCTGGTTCAGTCGCTGCACCGAAACGCGCCGGATTGCAGCGCAGCCATACTCCTGGCTGAAACAGCTATTGGAGATCTGATTGGACAGGCTCTGACAGGGCAAGGTGCAACTGTTGCTCTTTCCCACTCAGCAGCGGCACGACCCACAGCAGGAAAGGAACAATCTCCTCCGCATACTCTGGAAGTTGCGGCAGAACAGCTTGTCAGCAGACTCGCCCTGGCCTATACCGAAGGCGATTCCTTTGCCCTGACCATACAACAGTCTGCTCCGAAAGGTGCCGGACAACCAGCCCTGCGCCTCGGACGGACACTTGATCCTCTGATCGCAGCTGCCGTGGAGACGAGTCCGGATCTGCCGAGATCCCTGACCCCGCGACTCCAATATACCCTCCAGCCAGGCTACGGCATGGTTGGAGAGGACGTGCAACTGACCGCCCAGCTGATAGACGATGCCGGAACAGTCAAGGCCACAGCCGTAACCCGGATTGCCCGCAACCTGGTAAAAGACGATCTGCTGAAACCGTGGGTGCATGAAAAAAAGGAGGTTTGTACCCGCTACCAGCCCGGAGGATCGGACAGTCCCGCCGCCTCATCAGCGGAAGCCCGCTTCCTGACCGCCCGGCTGGGAAGAAGCCTGGGGAAAATCGGCCTGACTACTTCCGAGTGCCATGAACAGGATAACGGTTTCAGGGTCATAAGTAGTGTTGAACTATATGAGGAGGCTACAGGTCAGGGATTTACCCTTGTCCGTGCGGCTGTTCGGGTAGAGATCATCAACCCTGCTGGAGAGGTAATTGATGTCTTTGAAAATGAACAGACCCAGCCTTACGGTAAACGTCACCGAAACAAATCAATTCGTCAGGCCATTGAAAAGGCCATGAACAGTGATCTTGACAGAATACTGGCCACCTCGCTGCTTGCCGGTCGTCCAGAAAAATAAGTATTGGCCTACGGTTCTCTTTGAATCTCACTCATCACCCGTCCACCAGCCAGCAAAGAGGCAAAGCCATCCACCAGGGTCAGGCTGCGCATGGCTGACGGCTGCAGGGCGGCAAACAACTGATTAACGCTCTTAATATTGTCTCTGCGCAGATCCATGGGTTGTTCCGTCAGCAGGGCTGCGACCATGACCTCCCCCAGGGGCGGCCTGGCTGTCAGCCTGAAAGATGCGCCTCTGGAGGGAACCCTGACAGTTTTGTCAGCCTCTATCCGGTTATTGCGTTGAAAGCTGTTGGGAAAAATAAGCACCGCCTCTGTTGCGCTTTTGCTCAGGCTGAAAATGTTAAGATACCCCGGACGGTCAACCCTGCAGTTCACCATGAGTTGATCTCCCACAGTATAGCGTTGCCTGTTCAGGGTAAGGGTCAGGAGATGCGGCGCACTATCAATCAGGTTGCGCAAATCATTCCACATCGTAACACTTCCCTGATCGTTGTTCAGCTTTGCTGCGGGCTGAACAGAAGACAGTCGTCTGTTCTGTTGTTGATTGCTGTCCGTTACTCTGGCAACCCCCCTGGGAGCATCTTTTTCCCCCATCTCCGCTTCTATCTCAAGAATCAACTCACTGAATCCGTCCGCTCCCTGACATTTCCCATAGCCGGCTGCTGCCAGGGAAGGAGCCGAGGTATTACCGGAAATGGACTGGTCATACCGAGCCACAATCCTATGGGTTCCGACCGGCGGGTCAGCCCTGAAGGTTAGGGTGAGTTTTCTGTTGGCTTGTACCTGTCGGCGGCCAAGAAAAGCATCACTCTTGTCCGGGTTGACTAGCCAGATATTGACAAAACCGTTGGCCGGGGCGGTCACGGTAACAGGAATATACTCGCCCAGCCTGTAACGGCTTTGAGGAGCGTAAAGAGCCACCTGTACCGTCTTTATAGCGGTGATCTCCAGCTCAATCTCTTGCTCCACCCGGGCAGCCTGCTCTTCAACAAGGTAGGCACCCCTGGTTGTCAGAGCAGGAGGAGCGGATTCGCCCTTTTCCGCAGGCAGCGGACTGGGAGAGGCAACCATGAGTACCTTCTGACTGCCGGGACAGGCTGTTTGAAAATGGCTGCGGCTGTCAGGTATCCTGAATTCCGTATTTGCCTGGTATTTGCGGGGGGCTGTTCCGTCCTGGCGGAGAATGGGCAGCAGCCTGCCGTCACTGTTCCGGGCAAACAGCTGCAAATAAAAGGGTTGATTGGCTCTGACCGTAAAGTGAATATCCTGGTTGACAGGATGTTTAAGCCCGTGAACAGGCGTAAACAAGACCTTGAAATCACCGTCCGCAAGCGGGCCTTCATGCTGTATCATTGGCTGGGCAGCCATAACCCGAAGAGTCAGCAGCAGACAAACAGCGGTTACAATAAACCCCTTTAACAAAAAACATCGCATGATCAGTCCCTGTGTTTAAAGATATTCAATTTTCAGCATCCGTCAATCGAACCAGCGGCACTGCGCCCGCAGGAGAAAAGCGTGGATCCTGGCTCCTGCCGAGATCGGTAAGACGGGTTCTGGCATGGTCAAATGCCTCCCGGCTGTCAATCCAGCCGTCCTGGTTTGCGTCATTGCCCCTGCCCAGCATGGCCTCAAGGAGAAAATAGGTGAACGCCCCCTGCCTGCCGGGAATAAATTCCTCGGCTGCGGTCTGCCCTGCTGCCACCATAAATGGTTTGCCTTTTTTTGACGGTAATTCAGGCACCAGGTAGGCACCCTTATAGGAGCTGTGCGAACGGCCTTCACCGGTGAAACAGGCATCTACCACTGCGATAACCTGTTCATTTTTCAGTTCGGAAAAGCGGTCGCGCAGCCAGTTTACTGACAGGGCGGTACGGTTGCTAATGCTCACTCCGGGGACATCATGGGGCAGGAGCAGGCCATCCGTGACCTTTGCTTTACCTGGCTGGATCACCGGCGCGCCATGACCGCTGAAATAGAAGAAGATCCAGGCATCTGGATCAAGCCGGGCCTTTTCCAGGAGCCAGTTCAGGCCGTCGGAAATCCGGGAATTGTCTGCCTGATTGTCAACAAGCAGTCGAACATGGCCCTGGTCGTTTTTGAACCGTCCCCGCCGCCAGAGCAGCTCATGGACAAGACGGGCATCCCGAGCCGCATAGACGGGTCCCTTGATATTGCGGTACCGGCTCACCCCGATGATCAGGGCATACCCATTACCGCGCTGTATTGCAGAGTCTGGAGTGCCGAGGTCATGGATGGCTCTGTCCAGGCTGGCATCGTTGACCGACACAAAGTGACCCGAGGCGTTATCCTCAGGCAGGTCAATGGTCGGCAGGGGAGTGGAAGAGTACATAGCCTTCAAGATATTTTCCTGAACCCGGACAAAAGCCTGTTCTCCAGGAAATGCCTGAACCAGAAGAACCGCCTCCTGCAAGGCACCGTCACGATCATTTCCCTTGAAACGCTGCTGGACAGCAGCCGCAGTATATGCAGCGGCCTGGGTACGGAGCAACGGCATGGTATCACCGGTTGACCGAGTCAGGAACTCGTACGCCTCCTGAAACTCCCCTTGGCCAAACAACACCTGGACAACCGTATCGAGTAGATTTGGATCATCACTATACTTTGCCAGCCCTTTCCGGGCAATAACCAGGGAATTCTCAAATTGCTTGAGCCGAAAGGCTGCCCAGGAGGCGTTGGCATACAGGTTGCGGCTGTCACCCCCTTTTGCCAGCAGACCATTCCAGGTAGCAAAGGCGGCACTGATACTGCCGTATTGATACTGGGCTAACCCGAGGTTGTAGTTGATGGCTGAGTGATCTGGACAGAGCCTGGCTCCCTGGATCAGGGCTGCCAGCCCCTGTTCCCTGTCTTTGTCAAACAACTCCATGCCCCGTTTGGCCAGGGCTGTTCCTCCTATGCAGGTATCTGTTGTGCAATGACCTGCCAGGGGGACAAGCAGGACTATAATGAATGTGAGAAGGAGTATTTTTTTGTGCATACTGGAACCTTTGTTTATAATTTTTTCCGCCACCCTTGCCTTGGTTCGAGTAGCACTGTTTTCACGCTCTTACGTCTTGGTGGTATTGTTATTACTCTCTCCGGGTTCATTATACCGTTGCCGGAGTGGCGCAATGCCGTTTCCACGCTGGAGCGAGGGAACGAGAAAATCTCTTTTCGCCATTTTCAAAATACTCCACTGTAAAAACAGTGTAGGAATGATAGTTTGTCGCAATAAAATCACGGTGAACCGTGAGCTGGGTTACACTGCGCAGGAATTTGTTTAATGCTGCTTCTTCCTCACTGTTGTTATTTGATGGAAGACGAAAAATTTTAAATTGTATTGTCATTGGTTATTCGTTATCTGATGGTTGATGTTGTTTCTCCCAAAAAAAATTTTGGGCTTCGCCCTGCTATAAACTTTGATCTATGTAACATTGTTTTTCTAAAATAGTCGCCTGACTCGACTCAATTTAGATTGCTTATTCGTCCCTCATGCAATCTACTCGCTGCTTTACCTGCTGCCCTCAACAAAAGCCAGCCGGAACCCCAGGTAGTTGATACGGTCGCCGGGCCCGTTCCAGCTACGGAGGGCCGAGCGCACGAACGCCGGGTTGTTGTACCAGCTACCGCCGCGCACCACGCGATGGGAACCCGACGACGCACCCTGTGGATTATTCCGTGGACTGGAAGAATAATAATCCGCATCATACCAATCTGAACACCATTCCCAAACATTACCGTGCATATCATGCAATCCCCAATGATTAGCAGGAAAACTACCCACTTTGGTTGTCTTTTTCCGATAACTACCCTTTGAGCCGCCATTATAAATATAATTACCATCATAATTTGCCTGATTTGGAGAAATCGTGCGGCCAAAAGAAAAAGGTGTCGTGGTTCCGGCTCGAGCCGCATACTCCCACTCTGCCTCTGTGGGCAGACGATATTTGCCGGAACTGGTTGACAGCTTGTCGGCAAAGGTTTTGGCATCGTGCCATGAAACCTGTTCCACTGGATAACGAACATCGTTTTTAAATCTTGATGGATTGCTTCCCATTACTTTTTGCCACTCACCCTGAGTCACCTCATACTTACCAAGATAAAAACCATCCACACACACCTCATGCTGCTGCTCATCACTACCCCGATCCGGCTCGGAAACCGGACTGCCCATCTGAAAACAACCTCCCTTAATCCAGACAAATTCCATACCCGTAGTCGACTCTGTCCAAGTACTACCGCCGCCAGCAGGTGACATACCATCCAGAGACTCCCATTCCAGCACCGGAGATCCGTCCGCCGATACAGAAAAGCCAAGTACGCAAGCTATAAGAATCAAGCATTTTTTCATGTTGTGGTTCCTGATCTGTTATTGATTTTTGCCTCGTATCGGCCCGGAAAACAACCCGGACATTCAGGGGCTGCTATACATACCAAAGACTCCGGACTGGCTGGAATCGTTCAGGTACAACCTGCGGATATATTTCTCCAGCACCAGGGACGAGCCTGTGCAGCTCCCGGTCAGCAGGGTATGCAAGCCGGTGAGTGGTTGCGCCGAGACAATGGCCACCAGATGTTCTACCCCGTGCGGTTCGGTTATTTGCAGGGGCAGGGTAAAGGGAAAGGATTCTGGCTGGAACGGATCATTAAACCCGTCGTCTTTGAGCGGATACAATAAGGTCACCTTGCCGTCTGGTTCCAGACTAAAGAGGGTAAGGCAGGGATAGTGGTTTTCGGAGATAGAAAAGGAGAAGGTATCTCCCTTATGATAG
>DAOVTM010000051.1 GCA_030633145.1 Desulfobulbaceae bacterium | reverse complement strand
GGGATCAGCTATCCAACCTCGCCCCGTAACCGGGTGGAGGGGATCATCTATGACCGGGATCGTTTTGATCTTGCCGGTTCAACAGTCCTTTACAACCGGGATCTCTTTGAAGAGGCCTGCCGGGCTCCTCATCCCACCCTGAACGGCTATAAACTGACCGAGGATGGCTATGAACTTATTTTTCGGCAGGAAGATGATCAGGTCGGGCAGGCGGAAAAGGAACAGGACAGTCATTTCAGACCCTTGCAGGAGGGTATTTTGGCCGGTGCGCAAAGATACGGCCATGCGGCAGCCATTTTGGGCTTTTCAGTGGAGGAACTCAAGCCCTGGCTCAACTATCTACTGGTAACCCGGCTGGCCTTTCCTAAAACCAGGGAGATTGAGGCAATTCGCCACCAGAACCATCTGGATGATTTTCACGGACAGCACCGAGCCGGAAAACAGCCTAAGGTAAAAGAGCTGTGGCTTTGCTCCAACGTGAAGCTTCGCTGGCAGCCGTTTTTGCGAATTGGTTTTTTCCTCCGCCTGATCCGAGAACATTTGAAGAGTTAAGGACGCATTATGGACAATTACATTACCACGAAAAATTATGATATAGGCAAGGGCGAGATAGGGCGAATCATCTCCACCAGCATGCGAGCAAAAATCATCCCCCATGGGAATTTGGGCGGCGAGCCTCGCCTCAAGGGAATGGTTATCCTCCTTCTCTCTCACCGGCTGGGCAGGTTTGTCTTTCCCCTGATCATCCCGTTTGAACATTATCTGCATCGCATTTATCTGCGACTGAAGAGATAGTTTATGCGGATGTTTGCATTAAACTATAACAAACTATGATAACCCATTCATCTTTATTATTTTTACTCAGGTCTTAAAATTATAATGAAATTTTTATCTCTTACTTTCCTGCTGGCGTTTGTCCTTATCATGGTACTCTCCGGCTGTGACAATAACGACAACGGTACAAGTGACGGTGGAACAGAGGTTGTACCGCCCCCTTCTGAAGTCACCTTGTCAGCACTGTCCGATTTCAGTTGTTCCAGCAGCTGGACAACTCGGGATGGTGCTCTCGGCCTGAAAGCACACTCCGGTAGTGGTAGCTGCCAGGCCTCGTTTCCTGGAGAAAGCGGTGACTACATGATCGTCTTGACCATTCAAACGGAATTTGACGGACAACCAAAATACTCTGTAGCCTTGGGTGGACACCTGATTAAATCTGATCGATACCCCCTTAGCTCGACCGAGTGTGGCTGCGAGGAAGAAAACTGGCGTGATGTTTGTCCAGATAGGAAACGAACGGTTGACCTTGGAAAGCATACTGTAGCGAAAGGGGATGAGGTTAAGTTTTATGGAGAAGAAGATTGGGACTGCGAAGAACACGGAGCCTACTGCAAGTGGCATGAGATTACCTTCCAGCCTGTGCAGTAAGCGGACTGATATTTCCCAATGAGACTCTGAGGGTCAAGTGGCTGGCAGAATACATAAAACGGGTATCTCCCTTATTCTTGCCGCTGTTTTTTTTGTCGCTCTGGTTGCGATATGCAGGGTTGTTTTACCTGGGGCATCTGGCGTGACCCTGGTCCTGCAGGCCGACCAGCCAGTACGGATACAGCTTTTTTACAGCAATGGTGTCAGAAAAAATGTGTTTCAGGAAAAACATTCTGTTATAGCCAGGGAAATACAGCCGGGCAGAATTGAGAAGGCAGGGTTTTCCCTGGGCAGCAGGTCGGTCAACAGGGTTCGTCTTGATTTTGAAGGGTTCACTGGAACCATCCATCTCCATTCTATCACTGTCACCAGTCATCTTGCCCGTACGGTCACTCTGAACCCCTCTGATATCAAACGTCTCTTTACTGATCACCATGATGTCCTGCTTGCAGCCGGAGAGGATGTCGCCATTACAGCCATTGGTGCAGACCCGTACATCGTAAGCAATGGGCCGTTGCTTGCCCATGGTCTGTTTCTCGGCTATGGCCTGCCCCTGCTGGCTGCTGTTGTTCTTTATTTTATCCTGCAGGGAATGGATTTTTGCCGTTTCCCACCCTTTGCTGATATTGGCGGAAAACGACCCACCACGGGTCGAAACATCGTTGCCCTGGACGGACTGCGCGGCCTTGCCGTGATCATGGTGGTTGCCGATCACTGCTGGGGACGTTTCACCGGTCTTGGTGCTGGCGGAGTCTGGCTCTTTATGAGTTTAAGCGGTTTCCTCCTTGCCAGACCCTTTGTGCAACAGCCGGAGCGAGCAGTGTCCGTTCAATTTCTAAGCCATTTCTTTATCCGAAGGATTCAGCGCATTGTACCGGCATACTATCTCTTCATCCTGATCAGCTATTTGTTTCAGGATCGTTTTGATGAGGCTCTGCGTCATTTTCTCTTTCTTCAGGGCAATGCGCATCTCTGGGTCGTTCCCCAGGAAATGCTCTTTTACCTGCTGGTTCCGCCTTTGATGGCGGTCAACTATCTTGTCCTGCAAGGGAAACCGCTCTTGATTATCCTCAATCTAACCCTGTTGATGGTTCTGGCAAACTGCTTTGTTGATGCGGATGTTTTTTCATTATACGGCATGCGATACCAGAATCTTCGGGCGTATATCGGGATTTTTTTCGCAGGTGTCATCACCTCTTATCTCTATTACGGTTTTTATCAGCCCAGAGAAAGGGTATTTTTGCAAAAATATAATATGACCCGTTTGTTTTCAGCCCTCAGCCTGCTCCTCCTCCTCTTTTTTTTACTAGGTTCCACAGAAAGGGTCTGGGGTGGAGATCGGGTTTTTGCCCAGCTCTATTTTGGCTGGTTCGGGGTTGCAGCAGGCACACTCATCTTTGTAATCTTGACTGCGAAACAGTCCATGGTGAACCGGTTGCTTTCCAGCAAGGTTTTGCGGGCGATCAGCATTGTCTCTTTCAGCCTTTATCTCTTTCACCCCCTGGTTCTTAACTGTATAAAAGAAGGTGTGTTCTGGTATTTTGATCAGACTGTGAGTGGTTTCTTACTGTTCGCCTTGACCCTCATGTTCAGTTACGGCCTGGCCTGCCTGCTTTACACCTATATTGAACGGCCATTTATCCATTCAAGTTCTTCCTCCAAGGATATTACTCCCTCACATTATGAGATTACCACCAGTGCTTCGTAAAATAAAGGCTGATTCCTCATCTTTATATGGTATTGATCGGGACATCAGGCCGGAACAGCGTGAACCAGGAGTCTGTCACTGGGCGTTTGTTCTTCTGATATCCCTTCTCTGTACAGCAGCCTACTATCAACTGGTCTTTAATAAGGCTCAGGTCGAACTGGAGCTGACCACTGATACTAGAACGGTGTTAAAGTTCTACTGGGCCAATGAGCAGGGCATGTACAGCGAGAAAAAGATGGCCCAGCTGCTGATCAAGCCGGGGCAGAACCGATACCATATTCGGGTCTGCGACCTTGCTGGTCTTGACCATTTGCGCCTGGATCCCAGTGAAAAGACGGCCTGGATCACTATCAAGCGGATTACCCTGCGTCAGCAGGGCTGGCTTGACTATACCCTGCAGACTGCGGATGATTTTAAAAACCTTGAAATTCTGGGCAATGTGGAGTCACTGACCCGCCACCCCCGGGGGGTGACAGTCCAAGTCAAGAGCAGGGATCCTAATCTGAAGATTTATCTTCCCCAGTCAGGGTTTCAGTTCAATCTCTTTGAGTTCCTGCATCTGGCCGGTATTTTTATGCTCTCCATTGCGGGTTACTGTGTCTTTCATCGTTTTTTCAGTCGTACCGGATTTATTCCCCTGCTCAGTGCCTTTGTCCTCGCTCTTATCCTGGTCATGGCCAGCCTGAGCCTGGAAGGGGTTCATCCTGACGAGCCAGTGCATCTTGCCGCCGGGAAATACTTTGCAGAGCATACCATCCCCCCCAGGATCGGAGATCCATCCATTGAGCATACCTACAGTGTCTATGGGGTTTCGCGTCTCCATTCCGGTGAAATTGTCTATCAGTTGGCCGGGAAATATCTCTGGTTTTTCAAGCCGTTACAGCTAGAGTCCTATCTTGTACTTCGTTTTTTTAATATCATCCTCTTTACGATTCTACTCTTATATGGCTACAACAGGGCTGATTTTCGCTTTTTCCTCCTCCCTATCCTGATATCACCCCAGATCTGGTATATCTTCAGCTATTTTAATTCGGATGGCTTTGCTACCTTTGTCGGTTTGCTGACTGCGTATCAACTTGCCGGTGAAAAATCGTCCTTTACCGCCATTCTCCGGAGCGAGAAGAACCTGTCCCTGCCTGTTCTCATCCTGCTGGGAATCCTCTTTGGGGCGGTGCTGATGCTGAAAAAGAATTTTTATTTTCTCTATGTTTTCTTCTTTCTCTATTTTCTCTGGAAAGTATGGATAATGCGTCCACAGTTGAACAGGAAAACAGTCCTCCGCCTGGGGGCGGTGCTGCTTATCGGCACCTCATTGTTCGGGCTGTACAGAATAACGGATAATTGGGTCAATGATTTTGATAAGGGCAGGCTGTCCCTGGAGGCGAGGCAGAAATACGCCACCGAGATGTATAAACCAGAGACCCCACTCCATGAAAAACATGCCTATTTACAGATGCGCGAGCGGGGTACCAGCCTCACCCGCTTTCTGACCATGGACAGATGGGGGGAAAAGACCTTTCGTACCTCATTCGGAGTGTATGGCTACACCTCCCTGCCCGCCTCCTTTGCCTATTATGATTATGTTCGTATAGTTGGCCTCTTGCTGCTGTTGAGCCTGATCAGTTCGGTGGTCATCAGGGGTGGGATTGGCGGCAATGCCCTGTTGACCATCTCCCTTGGTACGGCCGCAGCCTTGATCGGGGTGGCCTGTTATCATGCATGGACAGTTGATTTCCAGGCCCAGGGTCGTTACCTGCTGCCAATTATCCCCATGCTCTCTGTCTTGGTTTATCATAGTCAGAAGATGATCAGACCCATGTTTTATTGTTTATTTACTCTCATGTTCTCCCTGTCAATATATAATTTTGTTTTCGTCGGCTTGCGGGACATTGGTAAGTATGGTATGTAAGTTTTGAGATTTGAGTTTTGAGAATGCAAGTACTTGAATGGCACTCAAAACTCACAACTCATCACTCTCAACTCATATCGGAGACCAGCATGGGAATACGTAATTATTTCAAAGGTACCTGCTGCCTGTGGCTCACTGTTTTTCTACTGTTCATAGTCCTCGCTCAATCGTGTAATGGAGCGGATTTGACCGTCTCTACCGGGGAGTTGGTATGGGCTCAGTCTGATGGACTGCGCCATGAGATATACGCCTGTTCTTTTACAGATGGAAGCTGGAATGATCCGGTGAAGATCACCGATAATAACGCAGATAACCTTCATCCGGTTGTTGATATTGCAACGGACGGCACCAAATGGCTGTTCTGGTCAGCCGTACGCCCGGATGGGATCTCCATTGAGTACGCTGTTACCAGCGATGGTGTATGGTCAGAACCGATTAAGATAGAGATGGAGCAGGCTACGGCGATTACCCCCTCCATTTTGCTGGAAAAAAAGAACAGGCTGTGGCTGGTCTGGGCCGGGAATGACGGCGGCAATGATGAAATTTACGCCAGCAGGTTTATCAACGAACAGTGGTCAGTGCCTGAGGTGGTCAATAGCGTTAATGAAGTACCTGATGTCAAACCGACCATTGGTTATAATGACAGGGGAGAGATCGAGGTTCGCTGGACAGGATTTCGTAGTAGTAGTAGTAATGGCAGCAGCTATGTCCACCTTTTTTCGACATACAGCACTGACGGCTGGGCTGCGGAACAGCAGGTAGAGGACGAAGAGCAGGTTGCCGCAGAGGAACCCGAGGTGCAATTACCCTCCTTTGTAGAATCGGACAGTCAGTATTTTCTCAAAATACTGTGACCGCTCCCATGAGGCAATCTAAAAAAAATCAACGGAGTAAGGGAACAATGCAGAGCAAGATATGGGGAATGGTTCTTTCTGGATTTCTGGTGCTTCTTCTCCTTGGCTCCGACGGGCAGGCACAGACCGAGGCGCAGGCACCGGTGGTGACCTGTTTTGGTGATTCCATAACTGCGGGCTATAAGGCCACTCCCTATCCAAGCAACCTGCAGGGTATTCTCAGCGCAAGCGGTTCTTCATTACAGGTGTTCAACGGAGGAAAAGGTGGAGAGGATACCATCAATGGAGTGCAGAGATTTGCAGGAGTTCTGGAGGATTCGCGCCCCACTTATGTCATCATCATGGAAGGGGCTAATGACGTGGAAATAGGCATCTCACCGGCAACAACCTCCTTCAACCTCAGCAATATGGCTCAACAGGCAGCAGATGCAGGTGCTATTCCCATTATGTCCACCATCACCCCGAATTCAAATCCCGGCTACACCCCTGAAAATTATAATCCACTGATTCGTTCTGCTGCCGGTGACGGGGGGGTAACCCTGGTCGATACCTATAATAATGTTATCAACGAATGGGGGAGCCTTAACTTTGACGGTGTTCATCCCAATAACGACGGCTCATACGTTATTGCCCAGGGCTTTTCCTCGACCCTGATTACTATGAGTGATCAGAGTAGCGGCGGTGGAGGAGGCGGAGGATGTTTCATCGCCACTGCCGCCTTCGGCACCTCCCTGGAGCCGCAGGTAGTTTTGTTGAAAAAGTTTCGTGACCACCACCTGCTGACCAACAGGCTCGGCAAGGCTTTTGTGGAACTCTATTATACCTGGTCGCCACCGGTTGCCGATTTTATCAGAGACCATTCCCTGATGCGTTTTCTTGTCCGGGCTGCTCTGCTGCCTTTGCTGGCTCTTGCCTATGTCCTCGTCGAGTGTTCAGTCCTGCAACAGCTCCTTTTTGCGGGATTACTGCTTGGCACCCTTTCCGGGATTATTCTGCGGCACTCGTCAAGAGCGGATGCAAGCCAGGTCTGAGTATTGTGTACCTCTTCATTACCCTGTTGTAAGTTTTTTTCCTATTGTCTCCTGACCGTTTTCCTCTTGCTGTCTGCTGGCTGTGAACAGGCGGCTGAGAGGAAAACTGCTCCGCAGCAGCTTGTCTTTCCCGGAGTACATTGGCAGCAGCTACCCGCCGGAGAAATCTGTTCCCAACCGCAACTGCTTGATACCTTTGTCAGGGAGGTTGGCGGTTCCGGGGTGATTGTTAAGAATGGCTATCTGATTAAAAGTTGGGGAGATCCAACGGCAAGGGTGATGTGGGCATCGGCAACAAAACCGCTCTTTTCCACCCTGCTTCTTTTTGCTCTCCATGAAGGAAAAATCAACGGAATAGATGATACTATTTTCAAGTTTATGCCGGAACTTGAGGGTAAGGATCGGGAAATTACCTTCTTTCATCTCGCCAATATGCTCAGCGGCTATGCCCGCAGGGACAAGCCGGGCATAGCCTACGCCTATAATGACTACGCTGTCAAACTCTACCAAATGGTTCTGTTTGGCAATGTCTTTTCCCAGAGCGATCCCAACGCTGTGTTGCAGGCAAGGCTAGGCGAGCTTCAGTTTGAAGATGGACAGGTCTTTGAGCAGGTGGCTGATTACGGCTTTTTCGTCCATACCTCAGCCAGAGATTTTGCCCGCATCGGCTGGTTCTGGCTCAATAAGGGAAAGTGGAATTCAAGGCAGCTACTGCCCACAAGCCTCTTTGATCAATACCAGAAGGCTCTGGTGCCAGCATCCATGCCTGTATCCACTCAGGTTGGCCGGGACTACCTCAACATCGGCACCTATGGCGGAGGGGCGAGTCAGTCCTTATATGGTCCTGGGGTGTATGGAATGAACTGGTGGTTTAACCATGGACAGCAGTTATGGCCGAGCCTCCCGGCAGATACCTTTCAGGCGAATGGCCATTGGAACGGGGAGACCCTGACCATGCTGCCGGGGCTTGGTATTGTAATAGCAGGAATAGGGGATTTCGGAACCTTTAAACCCGGCCACGGGCGTTCTGATACCCTACTGGGCTATGTGGTTGAAGCATGTGCAGCCAGGTAAGTTAAACTTATTGTTCTTGAGGCGTTGAGTGAATCACAACGTGAGTATGCTCAGTAATTGTAATGCTGAATGTTGTACTCGCATCATCCTGGGCTGTCGCACCCTGCGCAAGGTTTAACAGGGAGTTAGCTCGTGCCGAGTCTCCGGCCTGCATGAAGCTGACCAGTGATTCAAACTCTTCCAGTATCAGTGTGGTAAAGTAGGAAGGACGAGAGGCGATTATGGTTACCTCGGATGCATCCAGCAGGTCTGGAAACTCCTGCCTGCCATTCTGCGGTATGATCACCGAGTCATAGCCGAGAATGTCAATATATTCTACCACAACCGTGCTAGTCCCTTGGTCATCCATGAAGTTACAAGCCCGTAATGTCCATGGATATTCCGGCTCTGGAGGCTCTGGAGGCGGAATATCGGATTGAGCCGTTGCGCGTTCGGCCAGCAACAGGTTCAGTGTGGTTGGAGCAAGGTAGCAGACACCAATGGCTGCCACCGAACCTTTCAGTGCCTGGCGACGAGAGACTACGCTCTTCTCGACAAGCATCGTTTTTTTCTGTTCATCAAGATCTTCAGGCTGCATTAACATCTTCTTGTTCTCCATTCTCCGTTCCCCTGGAAAGGTTAGTTGTGGCGTGATCTGGATTCGTGATTATACCGGATCAGAAGTAACAACGATTCTGTAATTTTGGGTCATTGGCAGTACCAATTCTGTGGTAGGTTCGCTGCTACCCTGTGCCGCCGAGCTGAGTAAAGCCATAGCCCCTTTGGTGTTTCCAGCACGCATTAGGTTGGCCAGGGACGTGGCATCGGGTGTTGCCAAGTGGTGGAAATAGGCAGGAGTGGACACGGTCATTATAGCCTCTGAGTTGTCCATGATCTTGTCAAAGGTACTCTGTTCCGTCACACCGGTACCACCTGGTAACAGCACAGTGTCCCAACCGAGAATATCGATATATTCAACAGTTAAGACATCTGTTTCAAGGGGCATGAAGTTGCAGACACAGAGCCGCCGGTTGTAATCCGGCTCTGGAGGCTCTGGTGGTGGCTCAGATTGAGCTGTAGCCCGATCAGCCAGTAACAGGTTGAGGGTGGCGGGTGCCAGGTAGCAGGCTCCAAGGGCAATGCCCGATTTTTTGATTGCCTGTCGTCGTGATAAATAACCTGTCCGCACATCTGTAGAGGAAGAATCATTTTCAGGGGATTGTTCAGTCAGCTGTTTCATTCTGTTCTTATCCTTCTCTCATCTTTATTGAAAGAAAATCAATCATTAACCGACATTTAAGTTACATTTAAAAAATATTATATAAAAATAACATAGTTGTCAATTAATAATTAGTTATTTTTTTATTTTTATTAGATATTTATTGTGCAATCCGTAGTCATCAGCATAGTTTTTTCCGGGGGGATGCTGATATGTTACTTTAACAACGTTTGTTTTCCTGTATTTACCCTGCCGCAGAGGCATTGCCGCAGAAATTGCAATGAGCAGCCTTCGCTCTGCCCCGGTCAGGGAAATATCTTCCGACCTCTCCATACGGTTCATTTTCTCTCATCTGCCGCCGGTTTGTTCTTCTTTTCGTCTTGACAGTGGTTTGCAAGAATTATATAGTCAGTATTCTTTTCTAAAAGATAAACTATAACATTCTAGATTACACGTCCAGGTCGATATGGACATCAAGGCGAAGAAAGGATTATGCAATGAGTAAAATAACAGGTGCGCAGGCCATCATAAAATGTCTGCAGGAAGAGGGTGTTGACATCATTTTTGGCTTTCCTGGCGGGGCGGTCATAGACCTCTATGACGAGTTAATGGATTGCCCGATTAAACATGTCCTGGTTCGCCACGAGCAAGGGGCTGTTCATGCCGCTGACGGGCTTGCCCGTGCCACGGGTAAGGTAGGTGTTGCCCTGCTGACTTCCGGGCCGGGTGCCACCAACGGAGTTACCGGTATTGCCACCGCCTATCTGGATTCCATCCCCATAGTCGTGTTTACCGGTCAGGTGCCACGAGCCTTAATCGGCAACGATGCCTTCCAGGAGGTTGACATTGTCGGTATTACCCGCCCCTGTACCAAGCATAATTACCTGGTGAGCGATCCAGACGAGCTGGTCTCCACCATACGCGAGGCATTTTACCTGGCTGCCTCGGGTCGCCCCGGGCCGGTTCTCATTGATCTGCCCAAGGACGTGGTGGCCTCGATGATGGACTTTCCTGATCCTGAACCCATCAGAATGAAGACCTATCAGCCTAAGGTTAAGCCCCATCCCGGTCAGGTGGAAAAGGCGTGCAAGGCTTTTTTACAGGCTAAACGACCTGTACTCTATATAGGCGGCGGAGTCATCCTCGCAAATGCCAGTAAGGAGTTGACAGAGCTGGCGGAAAAAACGCAGACCCCTGTCACTATGACCCTGATGGGTCTGGGCGGGTTTCCTGGCACAAATCCCCTCTCCATGGGTATGCTGGGGATGCACGGCTCTTATGCCTCTAACATGATGGTCTCGGAGAGTGACCTGTTAATCGCCGTAGGGGCTCGTTTTGATGACCGGGTTACCGGTCGCCTGGATGCCTTTGCCCCCCATGCAAAGATTGTTCATATTGATGTGGATCCTACCTCTATTTCAAAAAACGTTGGTGTGGATATTCCCATTGTCGCTGATTGTAAACACGCCCTCCAGGCCGTCAATGACTGGCTGGAAAACTCTGCTGACTTTGATTCCGCCGCCATGGCTGAAAACCATCAGCCCTGGATTGACCGGGTCATGGACTGGGATAAAAAACACCCCCTCTCCTACCAGGAAGAAGGAGATGTCATTAAGCCGCAGTATGTCGTTGAGACCCTTAACAAGTTGACCAACGGTGATGCTATTATTACCACCGAGGTTGGGCAGAACCAGATGTGGGCAGCCCAGTTCTACAAGTTTAACAAGCCGCGCCGTCTGCTGACCTCCGGCGGCCTGGGAACGATGGGCTATGGTCTGCCCGCAGCCATTGGAGCCAAACTGGCCTTTCCCGATATGACGGTTATTGATGTTGCAGGAGACGGCTCTATCCAGATGAATATCCAGGAACTGGCAACCGCCAAGCAGTATGGTGCCAAGGTCAAGGTTGCTATCCTCAACAATAACTACCTGGGCATGGTTCGGCAGTGGCAGGAACTTTTTTACAACCGCCGCTATTCAGCTACCGTGATGGAGGTCACCCCGGATTTTGTTGCCCTGGCGGCAGCCTATGGTGCGGTCGGGTTACGGGCCACTAAAAAGGATGAGGTCGAACCGGTCATCAAAGAGGCACTGGCAACGGACAATCTGGTGATTATGGATTTTTCCATCAGTCGTGAAGAGGGTGTTTTTCCCATGGTTCCAGCTGGAAAGGCTACTACGGAGATGTTACTCGTATAACCGGTGACTCGACAGTTGTGAGTTGTGAGTGTTGAGGTTAGTGCAGTATCGAACTGCCGGAGCTAGTAGTTTTCTCAAAACTCATCACTCAAGCCTCACTACTCTTGTGTAAAAAACAGGTCTATGGAGCTAACAAAGGCTCCAGAAGACAGATTAAATAACAGGACGATACCAATGAAACATACTCTTTCCATTTTACTTCAGAACAAACCAGGCGCACTCTCCAGGGTGACAGGTCTTTTCAGCGGCCGGGGTTTTAATATTGAGAGCCTCTGCGTAGCCGAGACCCTGGATCCCAAGGTCTCCTCCATGACCCTGGTGACTTGGGGCAGCGACTCTATTATCGAACAGATCAACAAGCAGCTCCATAAACTTATTGATGTTATCAAGGTCACCGATATCAGCGAGGGAGAATATGTGGAGCGTGAGATGGTCATCATCCGGGTCAAGGCTGAGGCCGGTACCCGTGCTGAGGTACTGCGGGTGATCGACATCTTCCGGGGTAAGGTTGTGGATGTAAGTCCCAACACCTATTCTGTTGAGATTACCGGGCCGGAATCCAAGATCAAGGCTGTTGTGGATATCCTGCGTCCCATTGGCATTAAAGAGATTATTCGTACCGGTACCATTGCCATGGCCCGGGCTCCTAAGAAATAGCAGTCAAAGTTATCCGCAGATTACGCAGATATCGCAGATTAGAACGACCAGATAAATTTAAGAATACCTTTTAAATTTTAATTGGTAAGCCTGTCATGTTGCTGTCACCTGTCGCTTTACGCATAAGGTGAATCGACAAACTGCTGTTTTGTCAGGCTGTTTATCTGCGTAATCTGCGTAATCTGCGGATAAATCAATGATGAAAAAGCCTGAATTCCCCATTGCCAGAGAAGGGTTCCCCTTTATCCTTTTTAGTGGATATGCCACCCTTATCCTTGCCCTGTTACAGTACTCGGCAGCAACCCTGATCGGGTTGGTGTGTACGGTTTTTGTAACCGCCTTTTTCCGCAATCCCTCCCGTATCCCCCCGGAAGAGAGCAATGCTGTGGTCTGTCCAGCAGACGGCAAGGTGATCCTGGTGCAGGAACAGTTTGACGACCGTTTTCTCCAGCAGCAGGTGGTCAGGATCTCCATCTTCATGAACGTCTTTAATGTCCATGTCAACCGGATTCCCTTTCCCGGCACGGTTAAGCGGGTACTCTTTAAAGCGGGTCGGTTTTATTCCGCTGACAAGGATAAGGCTGCCCTTCATAATGAATACTGCGCTATGGTGGTTGAGACTGCGGCAGGAAAGCAGTACGGAGTTGTTCAGATTGCTGGTCTCATTGCCCGCCGTATAGTCTGTTGGGCAGAAAAAGAGGATCAGGTCAAGGCTGGACAACGGTACGGACTGATCCGTTTTGGCTCAAGGGTGGATATATATCTGCCCCAGGGCAGCGAGGTTGTGGTCAAGCTTGGTCAGAAGGTGCGAGCTGGTGAGACTGTCCTTGCTCGTATGAAGTTTTGAGGGACTACTCAGAACTCATCACTCACAACTCAATACTCATCACTCAATACTCTCATAACTCCCATGTCAGATTACACAGTAGCAGTCATCGGTCTTGGCTATGTCGGTCTTCCCCTGGCCATCGCTTTTGGCAGCAAGGTAAACACCATTGGTTTTGACCTCAATATCGAGGTAGTTCGCAAGTATCAACAGTCCATAGATCCCAACAATGAGGTTGATACGGCCAGCTTTGCGGCTGCCCGAATGCTGACCTTTACCACTGATCCGCAGCAACTCTCGAAAGCAGATTTTCTTATTGTTGCAGTACCCACTCCCATTGACACTGCCAACCAGCCCAACCTGCGTCCCCTGTTATCTGCGGCAGCCACTGCGGGTACCTATATGAAGACCGGGGCAACAGTCATCTTTGAATCAACGGTGTTTCCAGGAGCCACGGAAGATGAGTGTGTTCCGATTCTGGAAGAAAAATCCGGCATGGCATGGAAAAAGGATTTCCACGTTGGCTACTCACCAGAGCGCATTAATCCGGGCGATAAGGAACGAACCCTGACCAAGATTACCAAACTTGTGTCAGCGGATTCAGAAGATACCCTCCGGGCAGTCTCTGAACTATATACCTCAATCATTGATGCCGGTGTCTATCCTGTTTCCTCTATCAAAGAGGCAGAGGCGGCCAAAGTTATAGAGAACACCCAGCGTGACCTCAATATAGCCCTCATCAACGAGTTGGCCATTATCTTTGATCGGTTGGGGATTGATACCCTTAATGTGCTGGAGGCGGCTGGCTCCAAGTGGAATTTTCTTCCCTTTCGGC
>DAOVTM010000365.1 GCA_030633145.1 Desulfobulbaceae bacterium | reverse complement strand
TATGACAAACATGACTGTATCATCCGCCTTCTGGTCGAGAATTTTTGCCGTTATGGAGATGGTCACCTCATAGTGTTCGTCATCAATTTTTTTATTCCCCAGCTGAAGATTAAAATCAACCTTGGGTTCCTGACCCTGGTTAAGAAAAATCTGCGGCGCATGTGGACTTTCAAAGGAGAGATCCTTAAGATACATTTTTTGTAATCGAAAAACCGGTTGCTCTCCACTTTGATTTTGTTCTTCTGTCATGATGTTTTCCTTGCTCTTTAGTTAATATTTATCTGTTATCTTTCATCATTTCTCTCTCAGCCTGTCTGCTCAAGGTTCTGCTTGAGGAACATACCTGTGAACGACCCCTCTGTTGCCGCTATCTCCTCAGGAGTGCCAGATGCAACTACACTGCCTCCGCCATCCCCCCCTTCCGGGCCAATATCTATAATATAATCCGCTGTCTTGATCACATCCATATTATGTTCTATCACTACCACCGTATTGCCACTGTCAACCAGTCGGCCAAGAACCACCAGCAGGTGATGAATATCAGCGGGATGCAGTCCGGTGGTCGGTTCATCCAGAATATAAAGGGTCTTTCCAGTAGAACGTCTTGCCAGCTCCCGAGCCAGTTTTACCCGCTGAGCCTCACCGCCGGACAGGGTTACCGAGGACTGTCCCAGAGTGATATAGCCCAGCCCCACATCAAAAACGGTCTGCAGCCTGTTCCTGATTGGCGGAATATTGGCAAAAAAATCAACCGCTTCTTCCACAGTCATGGCTAGGATGTCGGCGATATTATTCCCCCGGTACTTGATCTCCAAGGTCTCACTGTTATACCGTTTTCCCTGGCACCGTTCACAGGTGACATAAATATCCGGTAAAAAGTGCATGGCAATCTTGATGACCCCATCTCCCTCACAAGCCTCACAGCGTCCCCCTTTGACATTGAAACTGAACCTGCCCATCTTATAGCCCCTGGCTCGTGATTCTGGCAGCCGAGCCAACAGCTCCCGCACAGGAGTAAGAACCCCGGTATAAGTGGCCGGGTTGGAACGGGGAGTGCGACCAATGGGACTCTGGTCTATATCAATTACCTTGTCAATATTTTTCAAACCGGTCAGTCTGTTTTCCCCCCTGTTTCCCTCCAGAAAATAACGATGCGTCTCCTGGAACAGGGTTTCTATGACCAGCGAACTCTTGCCGGAACCGGACACACCAGTAACACAGGTCAGAACCCCCAATGGGAAACGAACCGTCACATCTTGCAGATTATTAGCTGTGGCTCCCTTGACAGTAAGCCCGTATTTTACTCCCTTCCGAATTCTGCGCCGCTTCTCCGGGATGGGTATCGACAGCTCCCCGGATAGATACCTTCCAGTCAGTGACTCCTTACAGTCAAGCAGTCCCGGCACAGGACCGGAATAGAGAATTTCACCACCATGCACTCCTGCGCCAGGCCCGATATCGAGAATATGGTCGGCAGTGGCAATGGTATCAGAATCATGCTCCACCACAATAACAGTATTGCCCAGATCCCGCAGAGACAAAAGGGTCTTGATCAGCTTATTATTATCCCGCTGGTGCAGGCCGATGGATGGTTCATCAAGAATATACAGTACCCCAGCCAGCCTGGAACCTATCTGCGAGGCCAGACGAATACGCTGTGCCTCGCCACCGGACAGGGTTCCGGCCTTGCGATCAAGCGACAGGTACCCAAGACCCACCCCCATGAGAAAGTTAAGCCGCTCTCGAACTTCTTTTAAAATCGGCTCAGCAATAATCTTATAACGGCCAGCAAAGGACACCCTGTCAAGTTCAACAATCAGATGTTCTATGGACAACCGGGTCAGGCCCGCAATGGACCAGGAACCGATCTTCACCGCCAGTGCCTCGGGTCGCAACCGCTCACCATCACAGGATGGGCAGGGCTGCTCATTCATAAAGCAAGAAACTTCCTCCCGCACCCTGGCAGACGAGGTATCACGAAAGAGTCGAGTCAGCCGTGGCAAAATACCCTCAAAGACGATGTTGGAAATCAGGTACCTGCGCCCCCGCTGATGGCGAAATTCCATCCGCTCTTTGCCGCTGCCGTAGAGAATGACTTTTTTCACTTCGGGCGCTAATTTTTTATACGGTACCGCAGGATCAAATTCATAATGGGCAGCCAGGGCTTTGATCCACTGTCGGGCATTGGTGGACAACTTGCGTCTTGTCCAGGGGGCAACCGCACCGTCAGCCAGACTCAAACGCTCATCGGGTATGATCAGTTGATCATCAAAAACTTGTTTCACTCCCAGACCGGTACACGCGGGACAGGCACCAATGGGATTATTAAAGGAAAATAACTGGGTGGACAGATCCTGTACAGAGATTCCGCAGTCGTGGCAGGCCGCAGACTCAGAAAACAATACCTCTTCGCCTGTAGTCGGAAATAGAGCCAGCATGGAACCGTTGCTGAGACTGACCGCTGTTGAAACCGATTCATCAAGCCGTCTGCGAATCCCTTTTTTCACCACCAGCCGATCCACCACAGCCTCAATGGTGTGTGGATTATTCTTTTTCAGAACTATCTCATCTCCCAACGACAGAATCTCTCCATCAATACGCACCCGCACGTAGCCGTCTCGGCGCAGCCCTTGCAAAATCTGCTCATGAAGACCTTTTTTGCGGGTCACCAGTGGTGAAAGAAGAAGTACTTTTTCTCCTTCTGATCGTGCCATCATGGTATCAACCATATCTTCAATGGACTGGGAGCTGATGGGCTGATCACATTGCGGACAATGGGGCTGTCCAGCCCTGGCAAAGAGAAGGCGTAAATGGTCGTAGATCTCGGTTACCGTACCCACGGTTGAACGGGGATTCTTTGAGGTCGTTTTCTGTTCAATGGATACTGCCGGCGACAGCCCTTCCAACAGGTCAACCTCCGGTTTATCCATCTGGCCGAGAAACTGACGCGCATAGGTGGAAAGGGACTCTACATAGCGCCGTTGGCCTTCTGCATAAAGCGTATCAAAGGCCAGGGTTGACTTGCCTGAGCCGGACAGACCGGTGAAGACTACTAGCTGATTACGGGGGAGATCAACAGAGATATTCTTGAGATTGTGCATCCGCGCACCGCGGATGGAGATATACTTAGGTTCCAATTTTTTTCTTTTCCGTAACTATCATTTGCGCATGATCAATCTTGATGCAGCGATCCATGATCACGGTCAACCCGGCTGCTTCAGCAAATTCTGCTCCTTTCTGGTGAGCTATCCCCTGCTGCATCCATACCACCTTTGCGCCAATTGCAACTGCATCACGGATAACAGGCTCTACCTGATCGGAACGACGAAAGATATCAACTATATCCACTGAATCAGGAATAGATTGCAGGTCAGGATAACACTGCTCCCCCAGGATTTTCGTCTGTCCAGGATTGACCGGAATGATCTTAAAACCAGCCTGTTGCAGATAGACGGCCACCTGATTACTAGGTCGGTTTGTCTTAGGTGAGAGTCCAACCACGGCAATAGTCCGGCAATTTGCAAAAATCTGTTGAAAATTAAGTGCAGGTTCGATCCCAATCATGTTCTTTCCCTTGTTCGTCTTTACAAAAAGAGTTTACCCTTATACACTGATATGGTATCTTTACAATCGTGTAGCTGTACAGTAGCCATTAATCATCAACAATCAATACAGGAATCTGTTTTTTCGCCATGTATTTTCAAGATATAATCGCAACCCTCAACGAATACTGGGGTTCCAAAGGCTGTGTGGTCATGCAGCCGTATGATATGGAAGTTGGGGCTGGTACCTTTCATCCCGCAACCCTGTTACGCTCTCTGGGGCCGGAACCATGGAAGGCGGCGTATGTGCAACCCTCTCGCCGTCCCACTGATGGCCGTTATGGAGAAAACCCCAACCGGCTGCAGCATTACTACCAGTACCAGGTGGTCATCAAGCCTTCGCCCACAGAAATCCAGGATATGTACCTGGAGAGCTTGCAGCGTTTTGGCCTGGATCTGCTTGAGCACGATATCCGCTTTGTAGAGGATGATTGGGAATCACCCACCCTGGGTGCCTGGGGACTGGGCTGGGAGGTCTGGCTCGATGGGATGGAGATCACCCAGTTTACCTACTTCCAGCAGGCAGGCTCCATTGACCTGAAACCGGTTACTGTGGAGATCACCTATGGGTTGGAACGGATCGCCATGTATTTGCAAAAGGTTGAATCGGTCTATGACATCCAGTGGAACGATACAGTGACCTACGGCCAGATATTCCTGCAGGCAGAGCGGGAATATTCCGTCTTTAACTTTGAAGAGGCCAATGTCCAGGACATGATCACGGCCTTTGATAACTACGAGCGTGAGGCGTTGAAGCTGGTGGAGAAGGAGCTGTTACTGCCTGCCTACGATTTCTGTCTCAAGTGTTCACACACCTTTAATCTGCTGGATGCACGCAAGGCGATCAGCGTAGCCGAGCGAACCCGCTATATCGGTCGTATTCGCGCCATTGCCCGCAAGGT
>DAOVTM010000198.1 GCA_030633145.1 Desulfobulbaceae bacterium | reverse complement strand
GGCTGTCTTTCAGTTTGACATCACCGGTCAGGGTGACCACTGGAAAGTCTTCACACATCAGGGAAAAGAAGCCGACCCGGATGCCGGAGTAATTCTCTAGCAGGTATGGTTGACAGCTCTTTTCCATGACCGTATTCCGGATAATAAGATCGGTACAGAGCGCAGGCAGGGCAACGGAATCCAGAGCCTCGGCAAGCACACCTGGCCCGCTGTCAAACTCATGATTGCCCAAGGCGAGTATCTGGTACCCGGCAGCCTCCATGGTTTTGAAGATTGCCTTGCCCTGGAAGTTGCGGAAATAGGCACCCATGAGGTCATCCCCGGAGGAGAGAACCATAACCGGATGATCACTCCTCTCCTTGATCTCCCTGATCATGGTTGCTATCCTGGCAATACCGCCCATAACCGGAATCTTATCCCCTGATCCTGTCAGGCTGACTTCCCGGGCAGACTGGTCAAGCCTGCCCTGGAGGTCAGCTGTCCCGATGATGGTGAGCCGGTCAACTGACTCTGCGGTTTTTGCTCCGGTTGCCTGATTAAAAGTGAAAAACGGGCAGAGCAGGGTGACTGCGGCAATGGCTGTGACGGCAAATCTGTTCATGAAATCCTTTTAATTTCTTGAGATTATTGTTGGTGCAAAAGTAGTCGAAGTCTCCGCTTATTCCTCGTTCCCACGCTCCAGCGTGGGAACCTTGAATGACCGCTCCAGCGGTCTCGTCTAAAGTTGGTAGCCGAAAAACGCAAGTTGTTTTTTTTGGGTCGTTACTCCTGTTTTTCTCCCTGCTGGACTATAAACAGAGCCGCAATAATAAGGAAAACTCCGGGAAGGGTCTGCCATGGGGGGAGGGTGCCGGCAAAGATCCAATCCAGGACAAGGATAAAGGGCGGATAGAGATAACTGTAGGCCATGACCTTGGTCGGGCCGAGAAAGAGGAGGGAATACTGGGTGAGAAAGAAGGTGATAATGGTGCAGAAGACGGCGAGATAGACGATTCCTGCCCAGACCTCTGTGCTGATTGCAGACCAGGCAACAGAGGGCAGGCGGTAGCCGGAAAAGAGCAGCAGCCAGCCGCAGCCGGTGATCAGGATCCAGAAGGTCATCACCGCCATGGGCTCCCGACGGTGGAGCAGCTTGACTAGCGGGGTGTAAAAAGCCATGAGCAGACAGCCGCAGAAGAAGATCAGGTCACCTGTATTAAGGGCAAAGGCAAGGAAGAGATCCAGACTTCCCATAAAAAGTACCCAGACAGCCCCGATGGTGGCTGGAATCAGAGCCAGCAGCCGGTTTCTGCCCAGTCGTTCACGGAGCAGGATAGCACTGTACAAGCCGGAAATCCCCGGCACCAGGGTAAAGATGACCCCGGTATTACGGGCAGTGGTGCTTTGCAGGGAGAGAAACATAAGCCAGAAAAAACCGGTCAGGGCAAAGCTGATGGCCGCATAACGAAGCAGGCTTTTGAGAGGCGGTAGCTTGAGTCCGTATGTTTTCTGGATATAGGGGAGAAAGATCAGGACTGCGGCGACAAAGCGGAGCAGGGTCAGCATTGCCGGGTCAAGCCCCCCGGCAATGGCCTTGCCCACCGTAAACGAGGTGGAAACCAGACCAGCGGTAAAGAGCATCAGGCAGTGGATCTTCCACAGTGGTGTGGAAGAACCACTGCCTGCACCCCTGAAGCTCATTTGAGCAGATCTTTCAGCAGGTGATGCAGGGGTTGGTTAGATGCCAGAATTTCCGGAAAAAACGGAGAATAGGGCTGGCCGGAAAAACTGGACACGGTTCCGCCTGCCTCGGTTACCAGTAGCCAACCAGCAGCAGTATCCCAAGGTTGCAGATCCATTTCCCAGAAGCCGTCCAGACGACCGCAGGCCAGGTAGGCCAGGTCAACCGCTGCTGCTCCTGCCCGTCTGATGTCCCGTACCTTGGGCAGGATGGTTCGCATCTGGCTGAGAACCATATCCAGGTTCTCATGGATATTATAGGGGAAGCCCGTGGCGACCAGGGCCTCAAGGAGAAACTCTGTTTCAGTCACCCTGATTGGCTCTCCATTGAGCCAGGCACCGGTGTTGCGGCAGGCTGCGAACAGTTCGTCCTGCATGGGGCAATAGACTACCCCTATCTGAGGAATTCCATCCTGCAACAGGGCTATGGAAACTCCGAAAAAGGGGAAACCATGCGCAAAGTTGGTGGTTCCGTCCAGAGGATCAATGATCCAGGCGGTTCCCTCGGGAGCTTCAGGATTCTCTTTGCTGGACTCCTCGGCAATGATATGGATGCCGGGCGCATCTTCTTGAAGAGAGGCTATAATGGCGGCTTCTGCTGCCACATCCGCCTCGGTTACCAGGTTGATGGCCCCTTTCATAGTAATGTCGTGTGGGGTGTTGTAGAGGGTACGGATGATAGAACCTGCTGTCAGAGCTGCACGGCAGGCGGCCTGAATCTGTGTGGCTGCTTCTGGTTTTTTTTTGCAATGTGCAACTATGGTGTCTATTCTATTCATTTGTTTTCCTCTTGTTTGTTTTTACGAGGTCTTCCATAAGGAAAGTGCCAGTTGATAGACCTTGGATCTGGAGAGGCCAAGGTCACCGGCGATGAGACGGGCAGCGTCTTTTAAGGAGGTCTTCCCCTGATCCCGATACCAGAGGATCAGCTCTTCAAGGTTCTCTGGCAGTTCCTCGTCCTCCATCCCTAAACCCTCGATGATCAGTACCAGATCTCCTCGTACTTTTTTTTCAGCAAAGGTCTTGAGTTCGGCAAGGGTGCCGCTGATATGCTCTTCATAGAGCTTGCTGAGTTCTCTGAATATTTGTGCCTGACGGTTGCCCAGGATTGCGTGGCAGTCAGTCAGGGTGCGTCGAATCCGGTGCGGTGACTCATAAAAGATGAGTGGGCAGTTGAGTCCTTTCAGTCCGGTGAGCATTTTTTTTCGTTCCCCATTTTTTGCCGGAGGAAATCCGCCAAAATAAAAGCTGTTGGAGGCAAGTCCGGCAACAGAGATGGCAGTGGCAAGGGCGGAAGGGCCAGGAATCGGCACCACCCTGATGCCTGCGCTACGGGCCAGATTCACCAGCACCGCTCCCGGGTCAGAGAGTCCGGGGGTTCCGGCATCCGAGACCAGGGCAATATCCTCTCCCTGTTTAAGCTTTTCCAGCAGCCGGGGTGCCTTTTGCTGTTCCTTTTCCCGGTAATAACTGGTCAGCGGGGTATGGATGTTGAGATGGGAGAGCAATTTTCTGGTATGCCTGGTATCCTCACTGGCAATAAGATCAACCCCGGCCAGGGTTTGCTCCATGCGGCGGCTGATGTCTTCCAGATTGCCTATGGGGGTGGCAACGATATAGAGGGTTCCGCTCTGTTGCTCGGAGTTCATGGTTGCATTGCTAAAAGTGAAGAGCCTTTTTGGGACAGTTTATGACGCAGTTTGAACAGCGCAGACATTCAATACTGGGGACATACCCAGGACCCTCATCCTGCCGGTATCCTCCTGGATAGGTGGAGATAGGGCATACCTTCTGACATTTTTTACACTGCACGCAGGTGTCTTCCACGGTTAGCATATAAACTCCTATGCTGCTAACCCCCTGAAAGGAACCCATGGGGCAGACCGTACACCAGATCCTGGGTTTGAAATAAAAGCCCAAGCCGATGGCAATGGACATGGAGAGAATCCACATCATCCTGAAAACCCCGGCTACAGCCTCAGGGTCACCCCAGGTCATATACAGTCTAAACACCATCAGCGACATCATCAGGGTAAAAAGCAGCCATCGGAACCAGCTGGATTTAAAGACCGGCAGGATAGGCTTATTAAAACTGACCTTAGAGAGAAAACGCTCGTGAAAGGAACCCATGGGGCAGAGCCAGCCGCAGTAAAAGCGACCCCGCTTGGATGCCAGGATCATAAAGATAGTGATCAGCCCAACCACAATAAAGCCCAGTCGGGGACAGAAATAGCCGCCAATGATAACCACCGGCAGCAGCAGCGCCATCAGCAGCTGGCTGTTCTTGCGGCAGCATATCTCTTCAAATTTAGTCTTTTTTTCTTTTTTCTTTGTTTGCATTTGGCAAGGTATTTTTTGTGTAAAGTGTAAAGTGTAGAGGACAAAAAGGGGAGGTGGATACCATCCACCTCCCCTTTTTATGTGAAAATGTAGTCTATAGCGTTTTACTCAGCAGTCGGATGCAGCTCAACCCTTCTATTTTGGGCTCGTCCTTCCCGGCTGGTATTGTCGGCAATGGGAGCTTCCGCCCCGTATCCTTTCACGGTCAGAAGTTCCGGGGCAATACCCTGTTCAACCAAGTAATCGCTGACAGCGGTTGCACGCTGTTCCGAAATTTCCTGGTTACGGGCTGCGTCACCCACACTATCCGTATAACCGGCAACTTCAAATTGTTGTCCGGCTGCGGTTTGCTGGAGGATTGCGATTACTCCGTCCAAGCTCTGTTTGGAAGCGTTGGGAAGGGTGGTTGATCCAGAGGGAAAGACAACTCCGCTCAGGAGGATTGAACCATCTGCGGGACAGCCCATTGCATTGACAGTTTCTCCAGCAGCGGTGTTGTTACAGAGATCCAGTGTGTCCACAACCCCGTCCTGATCTGTGTCAGGCTGACATCCAGTGCTGTTAACGACTGCTCCCCGGGGGGTGTCGGCACAGTTGTCATCAGCGTCAACAACACCATCCTTGTCTGTGTCACGGGTCTTTTGCGCTTCCTGATCCCGCTTGTCCATGATGGCATCAAGCTCTGTTTGCAGATCAGCTACCTTTTTCTCAACCTCAGTCACCTGACTTTTGCTGTTTTCCAGTTCACTGAGCAGGCTGCTGTTATCCTCCTGTAAACCGGCTGTGGCTGTGGCCGCAGTGGTCATTTCAGTGAGTTTACCCTGTTGGACATGGAGCTGCTGTTGGGCATTATCGAGTTCCGCTGCCAGATTGGCGGCCTTTTCCTGCTCGGCGGTGAGCTGTTCTGCCTGAACCTGTGCCTCATTCAGTTGACCTTCCAGAGCAGATATTTTTTCCTGAGCCGCTGTCAGCTCGGTACCAGTCTTTGCCAGTTCCGCAAGCTGTGCTTCCAAGGCAGCAGCCTTTTCCTGTTCAGCCGTAAGCTGTTTGGCCTGGGTTTGCGCCTCAGTTAACTCACCTTCCAGAGCAGATATTTTTTCCTGGGCAGCTTTCAGCTCGGTACCGGTCTTTGCCAGTTCCGCAAGCTGTGCTTCGAGAGCTGCGGCCTTTTCCTGTTCAGCGGTGAGCTGTTCTGCCTGAGCCTGTGCCTCATTCAGTTGACCTTCCAGAGCAGATATTTTTTCCTGGGCAGCTGTCAGCTCGGTACCGGTCTTTGCCAATTCCGCAAGCTGTGCTTCGAGAGCTGCGGCCTTTTCCTGTTCAGCAGTAAGCTGTTCGGCCTGGGTCTGTGCCTCGCTCAACTGACCTTCCAGAGCAGAAATTTTTTCTTGTGCTGCTGTCAGCTCCGTACCGGTCTTTGCCAGCACCTCAAGCTGTGCTTCCAAGGTTGCGGCCTTTTCTTGCTCAGCAGTAAGTTGTTCTGCCTGGGTCTGTGCCTCACTCAACTCACCTTCCAAGGTAGTGATTTTTTCTTGTGCTGCTGTCAGATCCGTACCAGTCTTTGCCAGCACCTCAAGCTGTGCTTCGAGAGCAGCAGCCTTTTCCTGTTCAAGGGTGAGCTGTTCTGCCTGAACCTGTGCCTCATTCAGTTGACCTTCCAGAGCAGAGATTTTTTCCTGAGCCGCTGTCAGCTCGATGCCGGTCTTTGCCAGTTCCTCAAGCTGTGCTTCGAGAGCAGCAGCCTTTTCCTGTTCAAGGGTGAGCTGTTCTGTCTGAACCTGTGCCTCATTCAGTTGACCTTCCAGAGCAGATATTTTTTCCTGAGCCGCTGTCAGCTCGGTGCCGGTCTTTGCCAGTTCCGCAAGCTGTGTTTCGAGGGCAGCAGCCTTTTCCTGTTCAACGGTGAGCTGTTCTGCCTGAACCTGTGCCTCATTCAGTTGACCTTCCAGAGCAGAGATTTTTTCCTGTGCTGCTGTCAGCTCGGTGCCGGTCTTTGCCAGTTCCGCAAGTTGTGCTTCGAGAGCAACAGCCTTTTCCTGCTCAACAGTGAGTTGTTCTGTCAGAGCCTGTGTTTCGCTCAGCTGATTTTCCAGGGCGGAAATCTTTTCTTGAGCTGCTGTCAGTTCCTCACCTCCAGACTGCACCTCAGAAAGCTGCGTTTCAAGTGCGGTTATCTTTTCCTGGGCAGCTACAAGCTGTTCCACCTGCATCTGTGCCTCGCCAAGGGCGGCAAGCAGCTCCGTGACCTTTTCCTGAGAGGCGGCAAGCTCTTCCGCATTGGCCTTCTCCTCAACGAGTTGAGCTTCCAGAGCAGAAGATTTTTCCATGACTTCAGCGAGTGTAGCCTCGCCATCCTGGGCTGTCTGCAAGGTAGCTGCCAGGCTGGATGTTTTCTCTTCCAACTGCTGCTCAGCAACTGCCTTTTCAGCCTTGACCGTTGCCAGTTCAGTACTCAGGGTCTCTTTCAGGCTGGTAAGCTCGTTCAGTTCGTTACCCAGTGCTTCTGTCTGTCCAGCTGCCTCGGCCAGTTTTGTTTCCAATTCATCAACTTGCTGCGCAACCGCTGCCTTTTCAGCCTTGACCGATGCCAGTTCTGCACTCAGCGACTCATGCAGGGTCGTCAACTCGTTGAGTTCGTTACTCTGTGTTTCTGTCTGACTGGTTGCCTCAGAAAGCTTTGTTTTCAATGCTTCAAGCTCACTCTGAACAACGGTGAGGGTCTCATTCTTGCCGGTCAGGCTCTGTGAGAGGCTGTTTTCCTTTTCCTGTCCGGCAGCAAAGGCCACCTGTATATCTAAAAGCTCGCTGTTCACCCCGAAAAGCTCTGCCTCAAGACTGGATATCTTGTCATTGGCATCGTTGAGTGCGCTCGTAAGTTTTTGAGCCTCATTATCCCTGACCACAGACGATTCAGTGAGGCTTGTCACCTGCCGAACCAGTTCCTGACCATTGACGTTTGCCTCTTCCAGTTCCTGGCGGACAGCGGCCAACTGTTCCAGCAGTTTTTTGCTGCCGGCCTGCTGTTCTTCAAGGGTGGCGTTGGCCTCAGACAGTGATACAGCCTGCTCCTGGAAGGTGGCAAGCTCGGCTGCCAACTGGTCAGTTTCTGCCTGTTTTTCTTCAAGCAGACTGGTCAGGGTGAGGATTTGCTGTTCCGATGGTGCCATTAAGCGTTTTTGTTCCTTGCCATAGTGGAGCATGGCCTCGGCCTTGAGTTCCGCCTTCTTCAGATCTTTTTTCAGGAGGGCAAGCTGAGCTTCCAGAGCTGATGATTTTTGCACGACTTCAGCGAGTGTAGCCTCGCCATCCTGGGCTGTCTGCAAGGTGGCTGTCAGGCTGGATGTTTTCTCTTCCAACTGCTGCTCAGCGGCTGC
>DAOVTM010000465.1 GCA_030633145.1 Desulfobulbaceae bacterium | reverse complement strand
GCATTCTAACCAACTGAACTACGACCCCTTAATTTGGTGGGCGAAACAGGGCTCGAACCTGTGACCCTCGGCTTGTAAGGCCGATGCTCTCCCAGCTGAGCTATTCGCCCCAAATGATGGGGTATATTTATCAGGAAGTTGCCTGCCCGTCAAGTATTAAATGACTAAAATGAAAAGATGGGGCATCTTTTATTTACGTTTTACTTGTTTTACTCAAGTCATCCGTAGTCTTGGCGTACCCTACCATCTTGTTTCATGGAAGTTTTCTGGCTTCTGTCCTCTGACTTCTGGTTTACTGTGCTACCGTATTATGAGACGAAAGAGTCACATCGTTAAAAATTGACTCCATGGATACGTCCTTAAACAGTTCTTCTCCCTCACGGACAATCAGAGCCTGACTGAGTACCTCATCAACATGACCCACCAGGTTGATGTCCAGACTGTTGCGCACCTTGGCAGGCACCTCGGTGAGATCCTTTTCATTCTCTTTGGGGATAAGGAGGCGGGTTATGTTGCCCCGTCGGGCGGCGAGCAGTTTCTCGGTCAAACCGCCTATGGGCAGTACCCGACCGCGCAGGGTTATCTCTCCGGTCATGGCAAGCTCCCGGTCAACCGGCAGCTTGAGCAAGGCGGAAACGATGGAGGTGGCTATGGTAATACCAGCGGATGGCCCGTCCTTGGGGATGGCTCCTTCCGGGACGTGGATATGGATATCCAACTTTTGGTAAAAATCAGGTTCCAAGCCGAGGCGTATGGCTCGAGACCGCACGTAGGAAAGGGCGGCCTGAGCCGATTCCTGCATCACATCACCCAGCTTGCCGGTAACGATCATCTTGCCGGAACCGGGCATCAGGGTGGTCTCAATTTGTAGTAGTTCCCCGCCTACTTCGGTCCATGCCAGGCCAGTGACCATGCCGATCTCGTCCCGCTCCTCTGCCAGCCCGTAGCGGAACTTGGCAACCCCGAGAAATGTGTTAATGTCATCAGCGGATAAGCGGTATTTTTTATCCAGCGCTTTTGTCTGCTGTCGTTCCCTGGCAACCTTGCGGCAGACCGAGGCAATGGTTCGTTCAAGGCTGCGCACCCCTGCTTCACGGGTGTAGCGACGGATGATTTCCAGCAGAGCCGAACCTGAAAAATGAATATCATCTTCGCCAAAACCGTTGGCCTCCAGCTGTTTTGGCACCAGGAAACCCTCGGCGATTTTTTCTTTATCCTCTTCTGTATAACCGTTTAAACGGATGATCTCCATCCGATCCTGCAGGGGCAGGGGAATGCCATGCAGGTTGTTAGCAGTGGTAATAAAAAATACCTGGGAGAGGTCATAGTCCATATCCAGGTAATGATCGTTAAAGGAGTAATTTTGTTCCGGATCCAACACCTCCAGCAGGGCAGAGGAGGGATCACCGCGAAAATCAACACTCATCTTATCCACCTCATCGAGGCAGAAAACCGGATTGACCACTCCAACCCTCTGCATGGAGAGGATAATCTTGCCAGGCATGGCCCCGATATAGGTACGGCGGTGACCGCGAATTTCCGCCTCGTCGCGTACCCCTCCCAGGGACTGGCGGATAAATTTCCGGTTCATGGCTCGGGCAATGGATTTACAGACTGAAGTTTTGCCTACCCCTGGAGGGCCGACCAGGCAGAGTACCGGCCCCTTGATCTTTTTGACCTGGGCCTGCACAGCGAGATATTCCAGGATTCGTTCCTTGGGCTTTTTAAGACCGTAATGATCTTCATCAAGGATCTGTTCTGCCTTTTCAATGTTAATCTTTGCCCTGGTCTTCTTCTTCCAGGGCAGAGCAATAATGGCATCAATATAGTTACGGATAACCGTGGTCTCCGCCGACATGGGCGGCATCCTGCGCAGCTTGCCCAGCTCGGTGGTCATTTTTTCCTTGACCGCCTTGGGAAGACTTTTTTTGTCCAGAGCCTTTTCCAGTTCTCCCAGCTCGCCGCCACCGTCGTTACGATCCATTTCATCCTGGATCACCTTGACTTTTTCCCCCAGATAATAGTTGCGCTGGGTGTCGGCCATTTTCTTTTTGACTTTTGTATGGATCTTCTTTTCCATCTCAAAGAGTTCCATTTCCCGGTACATAACTTCCAGTACCTTGCAGATACGATCCGGCAGTACCAGGATTTCAAGGATCTCCTGTTTTTCCTTTGTTCTAAGGCGGATATGGGAGCAGATCAGGTCAACAAGCCGGGATGGATTTTTTGTTGCCGCAGCAGATTTGAGTACTTCAGCTGGAATTTTCTTGCCGATCCCGGAAAACTGCTCAAAGGTACGGCGCAGTTCCTGGGTATAGGCAGGTATATCTTCCCGCTCAGTCTCGCTGTCATGTACTGTGGTAACTTCAGCAGCGAAAAAAGATTCAGACACAAAAATATTATTTGCAACAGCCCGTTGCCTGCCCTCAACCAGAGCCTTAATGGTGCCATCGGGCAGACGAAGCAACTGCATGACATACGACAGCGTGCCAAAGGAGTAGAGATGTTCGGGACCGGGATTGTCAACCTTGGAGTCCATCTGGGTTACCAGGAAGATTGGTGTCCGTTCTCCCATGGCTCGCTCCAGAGCCAGGATGGATTTTTTGCGGCCCACAACCAGCGGAGCCACCATGCCGGGGAAGATGACAATATCCCGCAGCGGCATTACCGGGTAGGGATTAGATGCGTATTCGATCATGGTAAGTCTGCCCCTTTTTCAGGCGGTTTTTCTGATTTTGCTGTTATCGTACAGGATAACCGGGTACTCACCCTGGGTAATGACCTGTT
>DAOVTM010000226.1 GCA_030633145.1 Desulfobulbaceae bacterium | reverse complement strand
CTACAAGTTTGACCAGGCCGTGGCAGACGGCGTGATTCTTGATCTGAAATATGAAGCGCGTAATGTTCCCCAGCGTCTCACTTCAAAGCAGGCAATAGATGACTGGTTTGAGGTGAAGACAAAGGGACTGAACAACTTTCAGCAGGCCGTGCTGCGTAAACGCTGGGCAACAATGGAGGAGTTGATGAGTGCTGGCGAGCGGAAGCAGCGGATCGTTGCCAGTATTAATTTGATGACTGTTGCATTCAGGGAAGCCAGACCCTTTGTCACGCTTGACCACAAACGCATCACCCTGACAGTTCGACTGGGAAGCACTCAAAAAAAACGTGAGCAAGTCATCCATGAATGGCATAAATCACTCTTGCACCAGACCGTACCCCCGTTAATCAGAAAATGGGAGAAAAAACTGGGTGTAGAGGTTGCAGCCTATTTTCTGCAACGGATGAAAACCAAGTGGGGGAGCTGTACTCACCAGGCTTGCCGCATTCGGCTCAATACCGAACTTGTGAAGAAGCCAAAGGATTTACTTGAATACGTTATTGTTCACGAGATGGTTCATCTTATCGAACCTACGCACAGTGACCGGTTCATCGCTATCCTTGGAGAGCATTACCCGTCCTGGCGTGAAGCCCGTGCAGAGCTTAATGAGTTGCCGCTGGCTGCGGAGGTGTGGGGCATATCTGCAAATGGGTAAAGGACAAATCGTTACAGTAAAAAGGAAAACAACATGTTGAGAAGTCTGTTGTTCGGCTTGATAGCCTTTGTTATCATAGCAGTTCTAATCATTTACATGGTCATAGACGGTATTCTTGTCTATGCACCGGGAGCTGAAGTGCCGTTTAAGGAGTGGCATGAGCAATGTACGGTGTGGCTTGAAGACCTGGTCGCATGGTGCCGGTATTGTATGGATCTATTGTAGCCATTCGCTGCCAGATCAGACATCCCTTGCAAATTTCTTAAATGTCCAGCCCGGTAACATGCAAAAATGGAAATCCTTATTTTTTATTTCCTGTCTCCTCCCCCCCGGAAACCCGATCATACTCCATCAGCAACTCCTTCAGTTTCCAGGGCGAGGACAGACATTCCCTTCCCAGTCCACACTCGGTCATAATCTCACAAAAACTTAGAAATTCATCCATCAAGCGGGTGGTTACCTTGTCGTGGTGCTGAATAATAGACAGCTGACGTTCCATATCCACGTCTTTAATAACCAGGCTTTTCAGCCAGCCCTGCTCTGTTTCCCGGCAGACGGTGAGGTTAGAGAGGCAGGCAATACCCAGCCCTGATTCCACGGCCTTTTTTATGGCCTCGGTATGACCCAGTCGGGTGACAATATTGAGAAGAGAGGCATGCTTGCCCAGCTTGACCTGGAAAATCTGGTCGGTTCCTGAGCCTTTTTCCCGCATGACCCACTGAGTTTTATTGAGGTCGTGCGGAAGCTGAAAGCTGTCCTTGGTCGCCAGGGGGTGGTTTTTATTGAGGATAACCACTAGCTCATCTTTAAACCAGGGAACCTGGCGGATGACATCGGAAGTAATAGTACCCTCCACAAATCCCATATCACGTTTGCCTTGTGAGACCAGTGTCTCTGCCTGTTCCGTGTTGGCAACATCCATGTTTATACGAGCCTCAGAGTGCATCCGGGAAAAGGCACTTATAAGGAAGGGCAGAACATAGTTGCCAATGGTAGAGCTGGCAATAATATGGAGGGTGCCGGCAACGGCGTGACGTTTTTCGGTGAGCATGGCCTCGACATTGAGAACCCGGCTGACAATATCCTTGGCCATGGGCAGAAGGTAGCGACCCCGGTCATTGAGGAGCAGGCTGCGGCCATGCCGGTCAAAAAGGGCTCCGTCTAACTGGTTTTCAAGCTCTCCCAGTGCCATACTCACAGCAGACTGGGTGAGAAAGAGTTTTTTGCTGGCCTTGGTGACCTGGGTGGTCTCGGCTACAGCGATGAAGATTTCAATCTGCCTGAGTGTAACTGCCATGGCGGCTCCTGAGAAGAAATATGGAATAAAAATAGTTCCGCAGCAAGCTGGTAATAGAAGGGGTAAAAAGCCAATATCAAAAAAATTGAGCTTTATAATAGTTTTTTTTAATTATTTTTTATGTAGCATACCATTTAAACATCTTAGGTCAACAGCTTTAAGTTGAGAAGCTGATAATTCAGATGTTTTCCAAAAAAAATGAATGAGGCTTCATTTTTTATTGACAACATCCCCGCTGCCAGTTATTGTGTTTTTCAGCAATATTGATAGATAGATTAATAACAATTGAATCCCATTAAAATCTAATAACGGAGAAAAAAATGGCCCCGTTGGATGCCACGGTTCTGACCAACATAATTTATGTTACCATTTTCCTTATTGGTGCTCTCTTGTTTGGTTTTGGACCTATTATCGTCGTGAAGTTGTTATCGCCGACCTCTCACACCCGTAACATTGCGGGTAAGACTGAAAGTTTTATCGAGTGCGGCATGGATTCTATCGGTTCCGCCTGGATTCGCTTTGGTATTATTTATTATCTATACGCCCTCATCTTTCTTGTATTTGATGTGGATGTCTTGTTTTTGTTTCCGGTCGCTGTTGCATATAACAGCCCGGAGTTTATTATCCGTGACTTTGTCGAAGTTTTGATCTTTGTCGGCATTCTGTCACTGGCCATTGTTTACGCCTGGATGAAAGGAGTCTTTACGTGGGAACAGAAAAAGTACAGCCATCTTCCATAATGTCATCTTCATTTATTAAATCGCTGGTAACGTCCTCCAAAGAGGCAGCATCAGTTGTTCCGTCATCAATAGTCCAGTTTGCGCAGCTAGACAATCTGCTCTATCTTTGTCGGGCCAACTCTTTATGGCCTATGACCTTCGGACTCGCCTGCTGTGCTATTGAAATGATGAGTACCGGTGGATCCAGGTTTGACATATCCCGTTTCGGGGCAGAGGTCTTCAGACCTTCACCGCGCCAGGCGGATGTCATGATCGTTGCCGGAACCATTACCAAGAAGATGGAAGAGGCGGTCAAGACCCTCTATGATCAGATGTCGGAACCAAAATGGGTTATCGCCATGGGCAACTGCGCCATTTCAGGGGGGCCTTTTAAGTGCAAGAATAACTATAATGTTATTGAGGGGGCGGATAAGTTCCTTCCCGTGGATGTGTATATTCCCGGTTGCCCTCCCAGGCCGGAGGCTTTACTTGAAGGACTTATGACCCTGGAAGAGAAACTGACCGGTGCCCGTCGCTGGCCGCGCAGACAACCAGAGAACATCGGAAGCCTGACATGAGTATTATAGAAGAAACCAGAGCAGCCCTGCTGACACTCTTTCCAGAGCAGACCAAGGCGGAAGAAGAGGCTGAGGCATTGGCAGTACAGGCAGCAGCACAGGCTGAAGCAGATGCTGCTGCAGAACCAGAGCTTGTTGCTGAGTCCGCACCGGAGGAAGAGATAGCTGAGGTTGCTGCTGATGAAAAGGCTGAGGATACCACTGAAAAGCCTAAGAAAAAACCAGTTGCCAAGAAAAAGGAAAAGGTTGAAGAGCCGCCCCGTGAACCGGGACTGCTCGATACTGACCATGCGACACGGGGTACAGTTATTGATGTCTATTGCGATGCCTCTCAGGTTGTGGAAGCCGCAAAGATTATGGATGAGGCTGGATTTTTCCTTGAATCGGTCACTGCTGTGGACTGGTTGAAGGAAGAAAAGATGGAGGTGGTTTATGATTATAACCACTTCGCCATTGAACAATCCCGTGTTGTAGTTCGTGCCTTTGTTTCCCGCGAAGAACCGGCCATTGATACCGTATCCGGTGTGTTCCCCTCAGCTGACTGGCATGAGCGGGAAACCTGGGATTTTTTCGGGATTGATTTTAAGGGTCATCCCAACCAGATTCGTATCCTGCTCCCTGAAGATGCAGATTTTCATCCACTCTTAAAGGATTTTTCCTGTTGATCGGCCATAGCTGCTGATCATACAGAATTCTTTTTAACCATTAAGGACAAAAAACCATGACAGTGCCTATCCAGTGCCGACATGATGAGACCTTTGTTCTCAACCTTGGTCCGCAGCATCCGGCCACTCACGGTGTACTCCGGGTCAAGCTGACCATGGATGGTGAATACATCGTCAAGGCTGAACCGGTTCTTGGTTATATTCATCGCATGCACGAAAAAATGGCAGAGGATGGAACCTTTGCTCAGTTCATGCCTAATACTGCCCGTATGGATTATCTCCATGCCCTGGCCTATAACCAAGGCTATTGCATGGCGGTTGAACGTGCCGCAGGTATTGAGGTGCCTGAACGAGCCGAGTATATCCGGGTAATCACGGTTGAGTTGAACCGGATTATCAGTCATATCCTCTGGTGGGCTGCCTTCCTGCTTGACTTGGGCGGATTTACCCCCCTGTTGTATGCCTTTGATGATCGAGAACAGGTTCTTGATTTGCTGGAGCGGGTAACCGGCTCCCGGCTGACCTACTGTTATTTTCGTTTCGGCGGAGTCTATAACGACATCGATGACGAGTTTATCACAGGAACGTATGCCTTTATCAAACGCCTTCGTTCTCGACTGCCCACTTTCTACCATGATCTGGTGACCGGAAACATTATCCTGCAGAAACGACTCAAGGGAATCGGCATCATCACCGAGGAACAGGCGAGACGCTACGGTTGTACCGGTCCTGTTGCTCGTGGTTCGGGAATTAATTACGATGTGCGCAAGAACGAACCCTATTCGATCTATCCTGAACTTGACTTTGATGTACCGGTCTATGACGAGTGTGATTCATTTGCCCGTTATATGGTTCGTATGGATGAGATTGACCAGTCCCTGCGTATCATAGAACAGTCTCTGGACAAACTGCCGGACGGCCCCATTAGAGCCAAGGTTCCTAAGATTCTTAAACCGGCTGCCGGAGATTGTTACGCTTCGGTCGAGACTGCGCGCGGTAACCTCGGTCACCGACTGGTCTGCACCGGACTGAAGAACCCTTACCGTTTGAAACTGCGTTCACCGACCTACTGTAATCTGAGTTGTTATGGTGAGGTTGCAGAAGGGATGCTGTTGCCTGACGCACTGGCCTTTATGGGCAGTCTGGATCTGGTAATCCCGGAAATAGATAGATAAGAGGAATATTATGGATACAAGTATCTGGAAACCAATTTTATACTTGATAGGGTTCATGGCCTTTGCCGGACTCAATGCAGCCTATCTTGGTTGGTGTGAACGGAAAGGTGCCGGTCGTATTCAGCGCCGTACCGGTCCCATGGAAGTAGGTTTCCAAGGACTGCTGCAGCCATTGGCCGATGGTCTGAAACTGATGTCGAAGCAGTTGATAGTTCCCAAGGGAGTGGATGGCATCCTTTTTCGGGTGGCTCCGATTCTTGCTATGATCCCGGCCATGACCTCCTTTGCGGTACTTCCACTGTCAGGGAATATTCAGGCCAGGGCTATGGAACTTTCCGTACTGCTCCTCTTTGCGCTGGCATCCATTGCCATGATGGCGGTACTGCTGGGCGGGTGGGCATCTGGTAATAAGTATTCCCTTATTGCTGCTGCTCGTTCCGTATCCCAGAATCTGGCCTACGAGATTCCGATGCTTATCACTGTTATCACCATTGTGATGGTATCAGACTCAATGAGTCTGCGTGATATAGCTGTGGCTCAGGAGGGTGGATTCTGGCACTGGAACTTGTTCCGCTTGGATCTCTCCATCTTTATGCCGATTTCCTTTATCATCTTTTTCATCTGCTCCATTGCAGAGACCAACCGCGCTCCCTTTGATATGGCTGAGGCGGAATCAGAGCTTATCGCCGGTCATATGACTGAGTACGGCTCCATGGGATTTGGTCTCTTCATGATGGGTGAGTATCTGAACATGGTGGTTGGTGCATGCCTGATAACCATACTGTTTCTCGGCGGCTGGAGCAGCCCCTTTGGACTGTTGCCCAGTCTTGGCCTGCTCTGGTTCCTGCTGAAAATATACGTTATCCTGTTTACTGTAATCTGGATACGCTGGACTTTTCCCAGAACACAGGTCTATAAACTGCTCAACTTGTCCTGGAAGATTTTGATACCCTTTTCCCTGGTAAACCTGCTGGTAACTGCGGCCTTTCTGAAGATCTTTTGATCTGCAAGGTTTAGCGTATAAACAGGTAATTAAAGAAGTAAATTAACACTAACGTTTTGGCTACATCATGAGTGAATACTGGAAGGATGTCATAGGCGGTAGCAAGAGTCTGCTGGTTGGACTCTCCATCACCGCCAAAGAGTTTTTCAAACCGGTGGTGACCGAGCAATATCCTTGGGAAGTACAGGTGATGACTGAGAAATACCGCGGTCATATCGAACTGTTAAAAAATGAGGAGACTGGTAAGCCCAAATGTGTGGCCTGCGGTATGTGTATGCGGGCCTGTCCTTCCGGTTGTATTACACTGGCAGGTAAAAAGCCCGAGGGTGAAAAGAAAAAGGTGGTAACTAAATACATTCTTGACTTTACGACCTGCAGCCTGTGCGGTAGCTGTATTGAGAGCTGTAATTTTAAGGCCATTGATTTTTCCAAGGACTACAACCTGGCCAGCACCCGCAAGGAAGATTATATTTTT
>DAOVTM010000462.1 GCA_030633145.1 Desulfobulbaceae bacterium | reverse complement strand
TTGACGGCGGCCAGGGCCGCAGAAAAACTGGGCATTCCGGTGGAACTCTGTGACCGGGACGTGCGGGTTACCCTGCGCCGGGCCTGGAAGTCAACCTCGTTTTTTAAAAAAGGCTACATGCTTGCCACCCTGCTGGCATCGCTCTTTGATTCCACTGAACTGGACGAGGAAAAGCTGAGCGAACTGCGTAAAAAAGATGTTCTCTCTGAGATGATGAATGAGATTGGTGAGGCTCTACCTGCCGCTAAAAATGCCCTGATTGATGAACGGGATATATTTATGTCGGAAAAGATCAAGGAGGCTGTCGGCAAACGGATCGTGGCCGTGGTCGGCGCCGGACACATGGCCGGTATCGAGCGGGTCTTTGCAGAGGACAACTCCAGCAAAATGGAGGAGATCAACACCATCCCGCCTGTTTCTAAGGGATGGAAGATCTTTGGCTGGTCCATTCCCCTGGCAATCATTCTCTCCATTGGTGCGATTGGCTTTAAACAAGGAGCTGACCAGGCCGGAGCCAGTGCCATGTACTGGTTTCTTGCCAACGGGATTCCCTCGGCCATCGGTGCCATGATCGCCCTTGGCCATCCTGCCACGATTATCTCCGCCTTTGTATCTGCCCCTTTCACCAGCCTGACTCCGGTCATTGGTGCCGGTTATGTCTGCGCCTTTGTCCAGGTTATGACCAGGCCGCCGGTGGTCAAGGAGTTTGAAGCGGTTGCCACTGATATTGGCTCCCTGCGTGGCTGGTGGCAAAATAAACTGTTACGTATCTTCCTGGTCTTTATCATGACCGGACTTGGCTCTACCATTGGTACCTGGGTGGGAGGATACCGGATTTTTTCAACGCTATTTACATGAACACCCTACACATCACCGCCATCATCCTAGCCGCAGGCAAGGGAACCCGCATGAAGTCCGAGCGAGCCAAGGTTCTGCACGAACTTTTTTTTAAACCCATGCTGCACCATGTCCTGGACACGGTAACGGTAGCTGATATTGAACAGATTGCGGTTATTACCGGCCACCAGGGAGAAGAGGTGCTGGCCTCCCTGGATGAGTATTCCTTTACACCGGTTATCCAGGAAGAACAACTCGGTACCGGTCATGCTGTTCTCTGCGCACAAGAGGCATGCGCTGCTTCCGACCTGATCATGATCCTCTGCGGCGACACCCCGCTCATCCGCCCCCAGACCCTGCAGGCAATGATCACCCAGCATAGAGAGAACAGGGACAGCCTCACCCTGATGACCACCCACCTTGCCAACCCTTTTGGCTACGGCAGAATTATCAGTGACCGGGACGGACAGATCCTGGAAATCGTTGAAGAGAAGGATGCCGATCCCGAGCAGCGAAAAATCAATGAAATCAATGGCGGGATCTATCTTGTTGATCGTAAGTTTCTCTTTCAGGCTCTCGATCAGGTTGGTACCGACAACAGCCAGGGAGAGGTTTATCTCACTGATATTGTCAAAATTGCCAAAAAAGACAGCCACAGTGTTCAGACCTATCTCCACAGCCCGGCCATTGATATCCTGGGAGTCAACTCCAGGGTGGAACTGGCTCTGGCTCACGCAGAACTACAGATGCGCCACAACCGGGAGATCATGCTCAGCGGGGTGACCATGTATGGGCCGGAGACTATTTTACTCTCGCCACAGTCCAGTATTGATCGGGACTCAACCATTGAGGGCAATGTGCAGATTACAGGCAGCTCGAAAATCGGCACCAATGTCCGAGTCTGCTCCGGCGCAGTTATTCATAACTGCCGCATAGGCAACCAAGCAATAATCGGTGCAAACGCAGTACTCCGCAACACCGTCATTGGGGCAGAGACAACTGTTGCGCCCCTGACTTTTCAAATAAAATAGCTACGGCAGCCACTATGAAACATACAATACCCTCACATCACCTTGTCTATGGCACCCTCAAAGATTTCCTGAACGGGGAAGAACTCCCGGATACCGATGATGAACGGTTCCGCCAGCAGCTCGCCCAGATGTTGGTGGAGGAGAAGGGATACGCAGTCAACGAACTGGAGCCACGCCTCTTCATCGAGACCACCTTTAACAAGATCTTTGTCCGTTCGGTTATTGATCTGACTGTCTCGGTTGCTGACAAACGGCTCTTTGTCCTCCGCTACGGCCCCGGTTCCCTGGTCACCAGGGAAAAATCAGCCCTGGCAGCGGCACGGGTTCTGGATCCAGACTACTGCATTCCCCTCTCCATCGTCACCAACGGCAGAGATGCGGAGCTACTGGAAACATGCAGCGGTAAGGTGCTGGCCACCGGCATGGAGGCCATCCCTGACCGGCAAGAGGCTGGAAAACTGATTGAGCAGTATCACTGCTCCCCCCCTGTTGACCCGGCAGAGCGGGAGCGTACCCTGCGCGTCCTCAACGTCTTTGACCTCCAGGTCTGCTGCCGGGGTGATTCATGCGGCCTGGGCTGAGACCAACAACAACCACACCTTTACAGGATGATCTATAACAACCTCATCTACTTTCTGGTGATAATCTTTGTTATTTCCACTGATTCTGCCCCGGAGACACCACAGCTTGCCCCCTGGTATGGCTTGCCCCTGTTTACAGCAATTCTTTTTGCTTTTTACCGGATCGCAGGCAGTCGCTTTCACCGGGTATGTGCAGGTAAAGGTAAAATTACAGGTACAGGCAGCAGCTATTTTTCCGTGGAAAAAAAGCTGTCTATCCTGGCTGTTATTCTCTTTACCGCTTGCTGGTACAGCCTGGATCTCAGTTATTATGTGGAGCCTCTTACCGCCCTGAGCGAGGTGTTCTCAAATCTGGCCGGGCTGATACTCTTCTTCC
>DAOVTM010000159.1 GCA_030633145.1 Desulfobulbaceae bacterium | reverse complement strand
GTATCCTTGTTAAATTTTATGGAAAACATCCTGTTGTTTCAAGCTATGCAGGTAGCCGTAGGGTGGGAGGTAAGCGAGGAACCATACATTGTAAAGAGGATACGTACAATGGTAATAAGAGAGTGGCTATAGGGTGTCAGAAATTCAAATAAGATCAATATTTTACATGGTGTATCAGAGGCTTTCAGGAGGGGGAAACGGTTCCCGCCAGAAAAGGCGGGAACCGGAAGAAACACAACAGAGCTTTACAGGTTCTTCTTACCCTCAACCAAGTTATCCACAACAGAGGGATCAGCCAGGGTAGAGGTATCGCCGAAGTTATCAAAATCATTGGCCGCAATTTTACGCAGGATACGGCGCATGATCTTACCTGAACGGGTCTTGGGCAGACCAGGTGCCCACATAATCACCTCGGGGGTGGCAATGGGACCGATTTCAGAGCGGACATGCTTACGCAACTCGGCCAGCAGTTCGTCCGATTCTGTGGCAGAGGCCATCAGGGTCACATAAGCAAAGATGGTCTGTCCCTTGATCTCGTGCGGCATACCAACAACCGCTGCCTCGGCAACAGAGGCATGGGAAACCAGGGCTGACTCGATCTCGGCAGTTCCCAGACGATGTCCGGAAACATTGATAACATCGTCCAGTCGTCCCATGATCCAGAAACAGCCGTCCTCATCCTTACGCGCACCGTCTTCCGGGTCATAGGTGTTATCGTAGCGGTTGAAGTAGGCCTTTTTGAAGCGCACGGGATCGCCATACACGCCGCGCAACATTCCGGGCCATGGTTTCCTGATAACCAGATGACCGCCCTCGTTGGGAGCAGCCTCGTTGCCCTCTTCATCATAGATGGCCGCATCAATACCGGGCAGCGGATAGGTGGCTGAACCGGGCTTGGTGGTGGTGGCGTAGGGCAGGGGCGAGATCATGATGCCGCCGGTCTCGGTCTGCCACCAAGTATCCACGATGGGCAGCTTTTCCTTGCCGATATTTACATGGTACCACATCCATGCTTCTGGATTGATCGGCTCACCAACGGAACCGAGGATACGCAGGCTGGAGAGATCCCACTTCTTGGGCGGCTCCTCACCTTCCCGCATCAAGGCACGGATAACAGTGGGTGCGGTATAAAAGGTGTTGACCTTGAACTTTTCAACAATTTTCCAGAAACGATCCGGTCCCGGATAAGAGGGAACGCCCTCAAACATGACCGAGGTGGCACCCATTCCCAGGGGACCGTACAGAATGTAGGAATGACCGGTGATCCATCCTATATCAGCGGTACACCAGTAAACATCGTCATCCTTCATGTCAAAGACCCACTGGCAGGTGTGGATGGCATACGTCAGATAGCCGCCGGTGGTGTGAACAACTCCCTTGGGGGTACCAGTGGAACCGGAGGTGTAGAGGATAAAGAGGGTATCTTCAGAGTCCATGGACTCGGGTTCGCACTCACTGGCAATGTCATCGGCGGAAACTTCATCGTGGTACCAGGAGTCCCTGCCTTCCTGCATCGTGACCTCGTTACCGGCACGCTGGACTACAATACAGCTAGTAACGGTGTCACAGGTTTCCAGGGCGGTATCCGCATTGGGCTTGAGCGGGATGGTCTTACCGGCACGCAGCACTGCGTCCGAGGTAACCAGTACCTTGGCCTTGCAGTCCTGGATGCGGCTCTGCAGGGCAATAGCGGAGAAGCCGGCAAAGACAACCGAGTGGACAGCACCGATGCGGGCGCAGGCCAGCAGGGAGATGGCCAATTCAGGAACCATGGGAAGGTAAATCGCAACCCGGTCACCTTTTTTGACTCCTTTTTTCTTCAGGACATTGGCAAATTTGCACACCTCACTGTGCAGCATCTGATAGGTAAAGACCCGGACATCGTCTTCCGGCTCTCCCTGCCAGATCAAGGCTGCCTTGTTGCGACGGCCATTGGTAAGATGGCGATCCAGGCAGTTATAGGAGATATTGAGCTTTCCGCCGTCAAACCACTTGATATCAGGTTTGTTGAAATCAAATTCCAGCACATTATCCCATTTTTTGTCCCAGTGAACCAGTTCCTCTGCCCGCTCTGCCCAGTATCCTTCCGGATCATCCATGGAGCGTTGGTAGGCGGCATGGTACTCGTCCATTGATTTGACATGAGCCTGATCCTGTCCTGTGCTTGGGGGCGCAAAGCTTTTTCCCTCTTTGAGCAGGCTTTCAATTTTATCTTCGTTACCAGCCATAATGTTCTCCTTGAAAACAGATGTTTGATTTGATGAATCAGCAATGATAATTATCCGAATTTTCATGCAGTGTTACCGGAAATACTCTTCCAGATTATCGCCTAATAATATCCGGTTTTTTTGTCAAGCTATTTCCATTAAAAACGAGAGTTGGGCTGTTTTTTGGCACAGGTTTTTTTTCATTGCTTTTCAAGTAACCGGCATTAAGGTATAGATTTTACCTTAACCTTATATAAATAAGGAACTGCCATTAAGGAACACGAATTTTTTTATTACAAATTTTAATATTTTTATATCGGAGGATAGTATGAGTGAATGTGGATCCTGTGAAACTGGAGATCAATCCAGTTGTAATTCTGCTGACGCGAATCTTGCCCAGCAGGATATTGCCATCAATAAGTCACTTGGCAAGATCAAGAACAAGATACTGGTGATGAGTGGCAAGGGTGGTGTGGGCAAGTCAACTGTTGCCGTCAATCTGGCTCTGGGGCTGGCTAATAAAGGCTATAAGATTGGGCTGATGGATGTGGATCTCCATGGCCCGGATATCTGCCGGATGCTGAAACTGACTGGCAGCCTGGTGCCGCCGGAGAATCCCAGCGACCTGGTGCCGCCCCTGCTCTATAATGACAACATCAAGGTAGTTTCCCTGGAGTACATGATGCAGGACAGGGATGAGGCCATTATCTGGCGCGGACCGCTCAAGATCCAGGCAATCCGCCAGTTTGTCGCAGACATGGATTGGGGCGAGCTGGATTATCTGGTGATTGACGCTCCTCCCGGTACCGGTGACGAGCCGCTCTCCATTGCCCAGACCGTGCCTAATGTACAGGCCGTGGTGGTAACTACTCCCCAGGCAGTGGCTCTGGCTGATGTACGCAAGTCGATCAACTTTTGCAAGACCGTTGAGATGCCCATAGTGGGCGTGGTGGAGAATATGTCCGGTTTTGTCTGTCCCCACTGCGATGAGACCGTGGATATCTTCAGTTCCGGTGGTGGTGAGAAAACCGCCCGTGATTTTGATCTGCCCTTCCTGGGTCGGGTTCCCATGGATCCTCGGGTAGTTGTTGCCGGTGATACCGGAAATCCGTATCTCTCTTCTGATGAGGACACCCCGGCTGTCAAGGCATTTACCATTATTGTTGACGCAGTTGAGCAGCGTCTCCCGGTCAAGGGCGTGAGCCTGGGTATGTCAGGCAGCCTGGACAACGCCGATAGCGGTTGTGGCTGTGGTAGCGGAGGGTGTAATCCTAATACCTGCGACTGCTGATGTAATCCGCAGATTACGCAGATTACGCAGATGAAGCAGATAAAGGTTAGCTCATTTTGTTTGCGTCATCTGCGGTTCATTCACTATTACATTGAATAAATCATGAAAACACAACAGCTAACGGTCGGCATGATGGGGGTCTGCTGTTATATCATCTCCTGTGAAAAAACCGGCAAAGCGGCAATTATTGATCCGGGTGGAGATGAGGATAAGATCTTGGCGGCATGTAAAAAGGACAACCTTGAGGTGGAGTATATTATTGCCACGCACGGCCATCCGGATCATGTCTGCGGCAACGGGCCTATTCAGCAGGAAACCGGAGCTAAGATCATCATGCACAAGGCAGATGCGGAATACTTTGCCCAGCCCGAAGCCAAATCATTTTTCTCCCAGCTTGGCCTGGCCGAGTCACCAGAGCCTGATATCCTGGTGGAAGATGGCGATACCATTATCATCGGCAATGAAACCCTGCAGGTACTCCATACCCCTGGGCATACTCCGGGTGGGATGTGTCTCTATAACGCCCCTGACTGTTTTACCGGAGATACCCTTTTTGCAGGCGGGGTAGGGCGGACAGACTTTCCCGGCGGTTCAATGCCGGAGTTGTCCCGCTCCATCAGGGAAAAACTCTTGACCCTGCCGCCGGAGACTATTGTCTGGCCGGGACACGGGTATGGGGGCTTGCAGTCCACCATTGAGGTTGAGTCGCGCAGTAATCCCTATTTTTAATGAACAACTCACCACTCACAACTCCCCATGCGTGAAATAATCCTTGGTACTGCCGGGCATGTTGACCACGGTAAGACCTCTCTGATCCGAGCCTTGACCGGCATGGAAACCGACCGTTTAAAAGAGGAAAAAAAACGGGGGATCACCATTGAGCTGGGTTTTGCCTACCTTGATCTTGACTGTGGCCATCGGCTTGGCATTGTCGATGTTCCAGGCCATGAGAAGTTTGTTCGCAACATGGTTGCCGGGGCTGCGGGTATGGATCTGGTGGCCTTTATCATTGCCGCAGACGAGGGCATCATGCCCCAGACCATTGAGCATTTTGACATCTGTCGTCTGCTCGGGGTCAGGGATGGGTTAGTCATCCTCACCAAGAAGGACATGGTGGAGGATGAGTGGCTGGAAATGGTGGAAGAGGAGGTTCGTGAATTTTTCGTGGACAGTTTTCTCGAAGAGGCTCCCATTGTCGCTGTCTCCTCCACCACCGGCGAAGGGATCGACAGAGTAAAAGAAATCCTGGACAACAAGATCCGGGAGATTAATTTCCAGGAAGAGTTTGGTCCCTTCCGGCTGGCCGTTGACAGGGTCTTTTCCATGAAGGGATTTGGCACTGTTATTACCGGCACCTCTCTTTCCGGTCGTATCTCCGTGGGGCAGGATTTGATGTTTTATCCTGGCGGCTTACCGGCAAAAATTCGTGGTATCCAGGTACATGGACGGGATCAGGAGGTGGTTGAGGCCGGACATCGTACTGCAATCAATCTCCAGGGAATTGAAAAAGAGGATATCAATCGAGGTGATGTTGCGGCTACGCCAGGTTCCATGATTCCTTCCACCCTGCTGGACTGCGACCTCCACTACCTGGCAAACAACCCCAAGAAACTGAAGAACCGCACCCAGGTCAGGTTCCATGTCGGTACCCGTGAGGTGGTTGGTCGAGTGATACTGATGGAAGAGGACGTGATCCAGCCGGGTCAGGATGCCAACATCCAGGTCATTCTCCAGGATGCTGTCTCTCTCTGGCCGGGAGATCGTTTTGTTATCCGCAGTTATTCCCCCATTACGACCCTCGGGGGTGGAGTTATTCTTAACAATGCGCCGCCCAAGCGGAAACGGGTAGTGGAACGGGATCGGGCGCATAATAAACAGGTCTTTTCCATCTATAAATCAGAGGCCGTTGAGGATAAGATGTTGCTCTTTCTGGAAGAGAGCGGCCAGCAGGGGATAACCGCTGAACAACTTTCAACCCGGTTGGGACTCTTTGGCAAAAAACTGAAAAAACAGCTTCAGCATCCAATTTCCACCGGAAAAATCCTGGTAGTGGAATCGGATACTCAGCGGCTGGTTGCCGCCTCAATGGTGGAAAAACTAGGTCAGGTTATTGTTGTTCTCCTGGAGCAGTATCATAAGGCTAATCCCCTGGTCAATGGAGTTGCCCGCGAGGAACTGCGCTCCAGCCTCAAGCCGCAGGCGGATCAGAAGCTGTTTCAGTATGTGATCAACAGTCTGGTGAAAAAAGGAGACGTGGTTCAGGAAGATGCTGAGGTGCGTCTTACTGGACATGAGGTGGTCTTGCAGGTGGATGAAAAGGCCATGCAGGCGAAGATCACTGCTATTTATGTCAAGGGCGGTCTCAAACCACCCAATTTCAAGGATGTGCTGGCTACATTCAGTGAGTTTCCGGAAAAACAGATCCGCCAGGTCATTGATTTGCTGGTGCAGAAGGGAACCATCGTCAAAATCAATGAATCGCTTATTTTTCACGCCGCTGATCTGGACAAACTGGCCCAGAGCCTTACCCTGTTCATTGAGCGGGAGGGTGAGATTGACGCACCCCGTTTTAAGGAACTTACCGGGTTGACCAGGAAATTTTCCATTCCCCTGATGGAGTATTTTGATAAAATCAAGCTCACTATCCGGGTGGGTGATAAGCGGATTTTACGGAAAAGTGAGTAGGAAAACAAACTCTAAACAACAATAATAGTGGCCTGTACGTCTATTCGGACACCATAGGTTCTGAAAAATCGCAGATTCAGTTCATTGTAAATTTCCTGAAAATGCCTGTTTCTTTTGTTGCAGGCATAAGCTTTTTTATGTTTGAAAATAGTAATATCATGATGCTCGATAAAAAATTGAACGGTTGATTCAAGTTGATTTATTGCTCCGCTTATCCATTTTCTTCTTTCATCTTTTAGTTCTACAAAAATTATATGTTCTTCGTTAGAGGCAGAGGTAAGCATTCCATCACAACGTCCTCTATCAGATTTTTCTCCGTCTTTTAAAACGCACTTATCAATCGCAGTAAAAGTCAGATTTTTGTTCTTGCCATTTCTTACTGTTGCAATCCATTGTTCCTGGTCATTTATATTTGTATAAGCTTTTGCTCCAGTTTGGTCATCACATAATCCAAATAAAGATTCATTAATTATCGGCTCCTGACAGGCAGGTTCGTAAAAATTCATGCGTATAGTTCTTCTTCAATTTCTAATAATGAATCAAATAATACATTACCTTCTCTCAAAGTGTCATTCAGATAATTATTATCGGAAGGAATACCTTCAGGAGCAGGTAATCTTACTATAGTTCCATTTGCTTCGTTTAATTGATACACAACAGCTTCATCGGAAGAAATCAGAGCTTTCTCAGGAATAATTTTATTCAACCTGGGGAGTAACTGCTCTGTCCTTGAAGATGACTCTATTTTGCCTTTTAAATACTCACCTTGAATGGCTATGCTGAGAAAGTTGATAATAAAAGGACTGTGTGTGCTTATTACCAACTTGTTACCTGAATTGATATTGTTGAATTCCAATAAACTTTGTAGCATTTGCCATTGCGAAGAAGGAAACAAATTTTGTTCAGGCTCTTCTACAATATTTATAAAAGCTGTTTTGTTAAATTTTGCTGTAAGAACAGAAAGAGCAACATTTCTTTGTTCTACTGTCAGGCTGGTGTTACTCCAAATTATTTTCACACCTTCTTTAAATCGTCTCGACTCGTCACTGCTCATAGGTTCTTTCTGTTTTTTTTCATCACTCTGCCTCTTCACAGAGTTTGCCAGATATTCCGAAACTAAATATAAGGGGACGAATGATTGAAAACCGCTGGATGCTTCAGTGAGTTTAACTTTGTAATTCTGACCTTTCAGATTAATTGTATCGTTTAATTTATCGTATTCAACATCTACATTCTTGAGTGGAAGTTTGACCAATCCGCTCATGGTTCTTTTTGCTTTCTCAAATTCTGTAAGGAATTCTTTAAGAGAATCTGATGATAGTTTTAATTCTTTTGGCGTTTTTACATAAGCAATAAAATTCCTTTCTGCCGGTACATACATAATCTGTGGTAGCTGATAGGTAACACCAGGCGTTTCCTGTACTATAAACGAGCCATTTTCATACCTGATTGAGTACGCATCACCTTGATAATCAATAACTGTCTTATCAACGCCATTTGTTTTGAAGTAATTCTCTAATCGGTGATAATTCAGGCAATAATTTTTAGGTCTGTTTTTTCGTTCAAACCATTTTTTGTTGTAGTCCCCCCGCACCAATGCTTTTTCAATCCAGGTGAGCATGGAGAATAATTTGGCTACAGTGCTTTTGCCTGACCCTTGATTGCCAACAAAAATGGTAACTTTTCGTATATCAATCCACCCGTTATTCTCCTGATAGCCATCTTGTATTGGGCCAAAATTTTTTATTCGTATTTTGCTCATTTTTAATGATACCTGATAAAAATACTCTGTTTATCGCCCTGGCAGCCAATTCACAAAAAAAATACTTTAATCCAAAGTAAAAATAACACGATCCAGCCAGGCCGCATCATTTCCATGGCTCTCGGAAACATCTTTTTCATATCTCCACATAAGCGTAGAGCCTGTCTAATAATTCACACCACTCACTGTCTGGTGACGTAAAATCATATAAGTATCCGTGCATAATTATTCTAACATTTCAGTCGCTGATATTGGATTGGACGTAGTAATTCGTAGCTCGGAGTCTTCGCTTACCTGGTCTGAGTGGAACGAATCCCAACAAAATATCGTATAAACCCGCATTTGTTGGATTTCGTAAAACTCAACCCAACCTGTAGAGAAGAGCTATCTTCATCGACCCAAAATGTTAAGTTAATTTTGTGCTGGTACTTAGTTATCGGTATCGCCTAATTCGCAGTAGTCATTAATTGGCTCTATGATAGGAAGAAGCCCACTTGGAATTCTGTTAAAATTCAACATGAAAATAGGGCATCCTTCATTTGCCAGTTGACGCTTTTTTCATCAAGCTGTTCGTGCCGGTGCGTAAAACGCATCCTACATTTATAGCATAGGAATTTCCATTTTTTTCCTTTACCCCAAAGGGGTTACATTCATTAGCCCAGGGTAACACCCTGGGTATTAAGCATAGATAAGTAAACCCTGAAAGGGTTTTACAAAATAAGGTGATATGGTCAAATGAAATTTCTTAAGGCATT